>NZ_ABEQ01000033.3 GCF_000171335.1 Candidatus Epulonipiscium viviparus | reverse complement strand
GAGGTGTTGTATGGAAATGTTTAGAACCATTCTTACAATTATATTTGTGATAGCTTCTTTTGCGATAATTATAATTGTTTTGATGCAAGAAGGAAAATCTACTGGTTTGAGTGGAATGACAGGTGAAAGTGAAAATACTTTCTGGGCTCAAAATAAGAAAAATTCATTAGAAGGAAAAATTGAAAGGTTTACCAAAGTAACTGCAGCGATATTTATGATCTCGGCATTAATTTTAGGAATAATATAATAGAGAGGCTGTCATTGCGACAGCCGTTTAATTTAATATGTGAGAACGCCTAAAATTTCATCATAGCTCATGTTATCAGTAAAAGTGAATGTTCCTTTTTGTAAAATACGTGATTTACCAACCATTATAACATAATCATCGAATGCTTGAGCATCAGAAATTACACCATTTGATTGTAAAAGTTGTGCAATAGTATGTGATCCAGAACCCGCAGGGATAGATACCTCAATTTTTACAGGATCTTCTACTATTAAAACAGGTGCAGGTGTAGGCTCAGGAGTTGGCTCAGGCTTTGGCTCAGGCTTTGGTTCAGGCTTTGGCTCAGGAGTTGGCTCTGGCTTTGGTTCTGGTGTAGGTTCAGGAGTTACTTGTGTTTTAGTTGGTGCAGGGTTTGATGGTTGCTGTGTTTTTGGAATAGTCTGTTCTACAACAATATCTGTAGTTGGGATTTCGTCATCAGATTGTAACACAATAATACTGCCTGCAACTACACAAATAATTCCGATAGCTAGTACACTTGTCCATAGTTTATTCATTTTATGACTCCTTTCTATACAAAGATAAAATTAATTCAATTTCGCCTTTGCCACGATTTAATTCTTTTGCTATTTTAGTAACRCTATATCCTTGGTTGGCGAGATATAAAACTTTTTGGTCTTCTTCTTTAAGTTCTTCAAAAATACGTGATTTATGAGCAACATCAGATGCTAAATCAAAACCTTTATTAGGTTTAAAAATACTTTTTGCCTGAGGAGTAAGAGGTGCAGGTTCCTTGAGGACTTGTTGTGGAGAAAATCCTTCCACTTGATCTTGCATCTCGTTACGTCTTGAGTCAACAATTTTGTATATACTTACTACAATAATTACAATTCCTACTCCGATTAAAATCCATCCTGTAATCATTATATTCTCCTTATTCAAATTTATTTGACTGAGATAGTTCATTTAATGTTTCTGTTGAGTTAAAATCATCAGCTTGGTTAAGATTTTTCTTGCGCTTCATTTCTATGAATTTGTAAATGCTCAATAAAATAAATACGATCCCTATCCCTACTAAAGCCCACCCTATATACAATATTAATCCCTCCTTTATTAAATAGTCCAATCTATAAGCCCAGAATGAGTTGGATGAGGAGCAGTCTGTTTGCTATTTTGTTCCTCACGATTTAAATATTTTGTAGTTTCGCTGGTTTGTTCTGTTCTTATAACTTGTTCTCGTTTACGTCTGACATCTTTTTCGCCTTCAACTGCAATCCAGGTCTGTTCCATCATTGGAGCAATTTTATCAAATTCAGAAGTTTTAGAAAGAAGTTGAGTATTCATATACGTAGTATGCGTATCTATAGGTCTAATCATTTCAATCCCTCCTAATTATTTTAATGTTTATAATGGAAAAATTACGTTATATTTTTTAAGTTTATTACGCAATTTTACCATAAGTTTTGAATGAATTTGTGATACTCTAGATTCTGAAATTTCAAGGATTAAACTAATTTCTTTTAATGTTAGTTCTTCGTAATAATATAGTTTAATTAGTAATTGTTCACGCTCAGTTAGCGCGAGTATCTCATGCTCTAAAATTTCAAGAGCTTCTTTGTTTTCGAGTTCTTGGTAAGGATTTTTGGTTGTTATATCCTCTATATTAAATTCATATAATTCACTTTCATCGATAGAAACTAAGGTGCTGATGTTTGTGTCATGGACTAATTTATTATACTCAGATTCGTTGATATTTAATTCTTTTCTAACATCAGTATCTGTTGGACTATGGCCTATTTTGGCCTCTACACGTTCATAGGCCCTAATATATTCTTTTTGCTTTTGTCTAATAGAACGCGGTACCCAGTCGAGTTTACGAATTTCATCGATTATAGCACCTCGAATTCTTAAAGAAGCATAGGTTTCAAATTTAATTTTTTTATCATAATCGTACTTGTCAATTGCATCAATTAAACCTATAACGCCAAAGCCTAGGAGGTCATCTAATTCAAGGTATGAATTAAGATAAATACCGAGACGTCCAGCAACAATTTTTACGAGGGGTGCGTAGTGTTCAATCAATTGTTCTTTAAGTTCCCTCGATTTTGTTTTTTTGTATTTATCCCATACCTTATCTATATTCGCCACGCACTGAATCACCTCTTTCTATATTTGCTTTTCACCCTTACCAATTGTTCTAACTAAGACTCCTCCTGTTTCTAGATCTAAGATAATTGTCCGGCCGTAGTTCTGGCCAGTGTCATTAGCTTTAATAGGAATATTTAAGTTGCGTAAAACTTCCTTTACGGCTATTATATTGCGATCTCCTATTCTTAATGCATTATTTCCTGTGGCCAAATTAAACATTTGAGCCCCACCTGCAATCTTGGCAACTAAATGATTTTTATTAGCGCCTTTTTTTAGAACTTCTTGCACCAATTTTGGAACACCAGTATCTGCAAATTTTGCAGCATTATCATTATTTTTTATTTCTTTGCTATTTGGTAACATTATGTGCACCATCCCCCCAATTTTACTAGACGGGTCATATAATGTTACACCTACACAAGATCCTAGACCTATCGTTGTAATTTTTTGTGGTGCTTTTCCTACTTTCAATTCTGCTATTCCCACTTGCAATGTATTATTACTCATAATAGTGTCTCATTGAGTTCATAATTTTACGCTCCGTTTCCTTATCTAAAACGAACAAATAGTTTCCTGTTAATAACATATGATCGCTTTCAAAATAAGTTCGTATTAGTAGCGTATCTAAATATTCATCACAAAATTCTATAAGGGGAATAGAGAGTATAGCAGTAGCCATATCCATTACAATTTGAGGGGTAGATTGGCTAATGGTAAGATTTACAAATGTTCCAATGGCATTAAGGTAGTTACCGGCTAAAATATTTCCAAGTTCACTAAGTAATGAAAGTTCCATTTCACCTAACTCATGTAAGTTATTAACTTGTATACCAAGTACATTAAATATAATTTCTTTTGCACTGGATTCTTCTAATACAAGCATCAATACGGCACGCATGTCTCCAACTATTTCTATTACATTTGCAACAATAAAAACATCTTCTTCGTGATAGATTTTACTAAGCTCAGAAATATCTTGGACATCAACTTGGACAACATTCATACTAATTTTTTTATTTAAAAGTTGGCTGAGAGCAGTAATTGCATTACCCGCCCCTATATTAGCCACTTCTTTTAATGCATCTAATGTATGGTCGGTAATTTCATCACGGAGTCTAATCATAACCTACTCTCCTATTCCAAATGAAACCTCTACTAATCTTTCATGATTTAGTAATGTAACTATTTCATCACCACTTTCAACTTTTCCTACACCAATAATGTAGCTAGAATCAACTTTGCCTTGCATAGATGAGGTGCTCTCTACTTGGTCGTCATCTATATCAAGAACTTCTTTAACCTTATCTACTATACATCCAACCATAGCCTCTTCCATTTTGAGTATAATAATACGAGTAGCATCAGTACTAGGTACTATATCCATATTAAATAATTTGCGTATGTCAATAACAGGAATAATTTCGCCTCTAAGATTCATAACTCCGCGTATTGCAATAGGAGATTTTGGYACACGCATTATACTTTTCATACGTTCGATGATTTGTACGCTTTGGATATCTATGCCAAAATTTTGTTTATCCATTTCAAAAACTACATACTGCTTCATAACTTCCTCCATTCTACCACACTTTGGCGGTTAATTAAACCAATGTATTTATGTCAAGAATTAATGCAACTTCGCCGTTACCTAGTATTGTTGCACCAGCGATCATATGAATRTTGTTGAGATATTTGCCAAGAGGTTTAATTACGATTTCTTGTTGCCCAATGAGTGAGTCTACTACAAAACCTACTTGCTTTTCACTTTTTTTAACAATTACAACGATTAAGTCTTCGTTATCAGTTGATGGAAGTTCTAGTATACTATCTAGTCTGACTACAGGAATAACTTGATTTCTAAGAACGATGACTTCTTGATTTTGAACCTGTTTAATTTCGTCATGATGAATATTTTCTATGTTTTGAATATTATTTAATGGAATAGCATATTTTTCGGAACTAATATTAACCATAAGTGCTTGAATAATAGCCAATGTTAGTGGTAGTCGAACTATAAATCTGCTGCCCTTACCAAGTTCTGTAACAATTTCTACGTTTCCGCCAAGAGCTGTAATTTTGCTTTTTACAACGTCTAGCCCAACGCCACGACCAGATAAATCGGTAATTTTCTTTGCCATACTAAAGCTAGGTTTAAATAGAAGTTCTAACACTTCTTGTTCGCTCATAGCTGCAACAACATCAGCTGGTTCTCCTCGTTCAATGCCTTTTGCACGTATTTTTTCAACATCAATTCCACGACCATCGTCTTCTACTTCAATAACTACACTATTTCCATCTTGATAAGCACGTAATTTAATAGTTCCTTTTTCCGGTTTGTCAACTTCTTTACGTTCTTTTGTAGTTTCTAACCCGTGATCTGCTGCGTTTCTAAGTAAGTGAATTAAAGGGTCACCAATTTCATCAATAACCGTTCTATCCAGTTCTGTTTCTTCACCAGACATAACAAGCTCAATATTTTTACCCAATTTACGAGAAATATCTCTAATAAGTCGAGGAAAGCGATTGAATACAGTTTCTACAGGAACCATTCGAACTTTCATAACTGCATCATGGAGGCTGGTAGTAACTCGCTCTAAATATTCTACGGAATCGCTATAATTAGTTTCTGAGTTTGATTGATTATTAGATTCTGCTATGCCTTCTAATTGAGTTTTTACAATAATAAGCTCACTGACAAGATTCATAAGAGTGTCAAGTCTATCGATATTTACACGAACACTTTTGCCTGCAACAGCAGCTTTGTGTGCAGCAGCAGCATCTTCCTTGGTAGCAGCTTTTTTAGGTGCAGCTGGAGGTGGAGGTGGAGCAGCTGGTGCTGGAGTGGGAGCTTCTGGTACATTTTGCTCAGGAACTTCTTCGTCTTGAACAATAGAAGTGTCTTGCTGATCTAATGTAAATTCTTCTATAGTGACTCCTTCAATTTCGGCAACAGCCATGACAATTTCCTGAATACGCTCAGGGGATTCATCTGTTGTAAGTACAAGCATAAATTCTTGATCAAACTTTTCTTCTTCTATTTCTTGGCTAGAAGGATCGCTATGGATAATCTCTCCCATAGTGCCAAGATCTGAATATACAATAAAGGCTCTAGCGGCTTTTAACATACAAGTTTTTGCAATAATGATATTAATTTTGAGTACATTCATACCAGATTCTAAAGCTTGTTTTTTTACTACTTCAACAGAATCAGGTAATTTAAATTGATTGGATTGTGCAGGTGCATTAGTTGCAGAAGATGTAGTAGCAGCAGGTGTATCAGTTGCAGTAGCTGCAGGAGCTCCTCCTTTAAAATCACCCTTAAGTATTGCTTCTAGTTGACCAATTAAATTAGAATAGCTTTCATCACCTTCCGAAGAAGTATTAATAATTTGATCAACATAATTTTCTAAAGCATCAAGACATTGAAACATAATATCTACCAACTCGGTAGTGATATGCAATTTTCCATTTCGTATTTCAGATAAGACATTTTCAACACTATGAGTGAGATGTTGCATCTTAACAAATCCCATGGTTCCAGCCATACCCTTAAGAGTATGAGCTACTCTAAAGATAACATTAACAACTTCTATATCATCAGGTGTTGCTTCTAACAGCAATAAATTTTCATTTAAAGCCTGTAAGTTTTCCTTGGATTCTTCTATAAAAATTTGTAAATATTGTGACATATCCATAATTTTTTACCTCACTAACTTTTTAATTAGATTTGACATTTCGTTTATACTTACAATGTGGTCGTGCAATTTTGCGTCATAGATAGCTCTAGGCATTCCATATACTACAGAACTGGCTTGATCTTGCACAATAATTGTACTTTTATTGGTATTTCTTAAATCTTGTACTCCGTCTAGACCATCCTGGCCCATACCCGTAAGTACAATGCCTATAGAATTGATATTTAATTTTGCAAGTGATGAAAATAACAAATTTACGGATGGTCGGTATCCTTTATAGTGAGCTGCAGTTGTAATTTTTATTGTTGGTATTGCCGCATTAATAATTTGGCACTGATGTCCTCCAGGAGATATATAAACTTCACCTTGTCGCAAGATATCACCATTTACGGCTGTTTTAATTGTAAGTGAGCTGATTTGATTAATTCTATGAGCCATATTAGGAATATATCCTTCGGGCATATGTTGAACAACAACATATGTTAGGGGTAATTCTTTGGGGAGGTTGCTAAATAATTCTTTTAGAGTTTGTGGCCCCCCAGTACTAACTCCTATTACAACTACGTATTTAAATGTATTACCAGATTGTGTTATCATTTATACTCACCTTTGGTTTTTTAATATACGCCTCAATTTACTAACAAGAGGTTCTTTGTTTAATAAGGCTGATTCTTGAGTGTCCTGATAATGCAGTAAATTTTTAGCTATATTATTATATGCTATGCTAGCTTGTGCATTTCTATTTATATAATATATAGGTTGGCTTTTTCGTACAGCCTTTACAAGGTTTGTATCATAAGGGATGTAACCTTTAAAATGGAGATTTAAATTTAAAAAAGATTTTGAAACAGTATCAATTTTTTTGAATACGCTCATACCCTCATTAGGAGAATCCACTCCATTTAAAATAACATTGTATTTGGCTTCAACAAAAAAATCTTTGGTGAACGTTTTTAATAAAGCATATGCATCAGTTATCGATGAAGGGTCTGGAGTTACAATTAAACACACTTCATCAGCTATTTCACAAAACTTAATTACTATATCATTAATTCCAGCGCCAGTATCTATTAGAACGACATCTGCAACTTCGGCAAGCGTGCTAAGTTCAATGGCAACTTTTTCAATTTGGAACTTATCTAAGTATAACATTTCTTTCACACCATTTCCACCCGAAATAAAAGAAATTCCGTATGGAGTGTTGGTAATTACTTCTTGTAAACTTAAGTTACCTGCTAGAAGATGCGCTAGATTGTATCTGGGTCTAACACCGAGTATTAAGTCGATATTAGAAAGTCCAAAATCGGCATCTAATATAAGTACTCTTTGCCCAAGCTCTTTTAAAGCTAGGGCAATATTTGCAGTAAAATTACTTTTTCCAACTCCACCTTTTCCGCTAGTAACAGTAAAAATTTTTAGAGTATTGCGTGTAGGAGGTGTTTTGCTATTAACTATATCTCTCAAAGTAGCGGCTTGATCACTCATATTTTATTCTCCCTAATAATAATCTGACATATTTTAGAGTTTCAAATTTTTCAATATCTTCAGGTACGTTTTGTCCTGTGGTGATATATGCTATTTCTGTTTTTGTACATGAAGCAATATTTAATAAATTTCCAATTCCGTCTGTTTCATCTAATTTAGTTATAATTAGAGCAAAACGATCAACTAGATTTTTATAAATTGGAACAATACTTTGAATGTCTTTATATTGAGTGTTCATATTTAAAACTAAGAATACTTGCTTTTCCTCTACCGTTGCTAGTAATTCTTTAAGTTCGCCAAGTTGATTAAAATCTTTGTGTGAGCGTCCCGCAGTATCAATAAAAATATAATCCGCATCTTTCCATTTTTGCAAATATTTTGGGATATCAGATGGTTCAAATATAGTTTCAATTTCTACGTTTAATATTTCGGCATAAGTTTTGAGTTGGGCAACAGCAGCAATTCTATATGTGTCAGCAGTAAGTAAAACTACTTTTTTGTTTTCTTCTAACACTTTTATAGCAGTCAGCTTGGCAATGGTTGTTGTTTTGCCAACGCCCGTAGATCCAACAAAAAAGGTAACTCTTGGAATATTGTAATTAAATTTTGGCATAACACTTGTGAGAGTATTATATAATGCACGGCTGATTCCGTCAACAGTGTTTTCACTAACTTGGTCTAAAATATCATCAATTATGGATTCTTCGATTCCTTCTTCTAGCATAGATTGTTTTAAAATTTTTTCGAAAGGAATTTTTTCTTCTGAAATAATAGTATCTTCTATATTTTTAGTAGGCTGCATAGATAACTGAATATTATCAACTTTGATTTTGGGCTCTGGAAAGGGAGATTTAAGATTATCTAACTGCTTAATAAAATCAGCGCCTTCTTCGATTGCCTCATCTTGGATATCAGAATTTGTTGGTCGCGAAAAATTAAAAGTGTTGGATTCATCAAGGGCAATTGTTATACTCCAATCGCCTTTTTTGAATAAACCCAATAGCCCTGTTTTTCTTTCTTCAGAGCTATTTACAATAATTGCATTATCACCGTATTCTTTCATTATTTCATTTTTAACTGATTCTTCGTCTTTGCCAGTAATTTTTAAAATTCTCATTTAAGCACTCACCATTCCTATAGATTGAATTTCAACATTTGGAGCGATTTCATTATATGAAATTACTATTAGATCCGATATATATTGATTAGTCAGTTGTTTAAAATATATTCTAACTATAGGAGAGGTTAAAATAATAGGCGATAATCCAATAGAAGTTAATTTGCCAACTTCTTTTTTTAGATTATTAATTATCTTCTGTAATACAGCTGGATCAAGTGCTACGTAAGAGCCTTGCTCTGTATGCTGGACTGCTCCCATAATCATTTGTTCTATGGCGGGGTCAAGCGTAATAACTTGGTTAGTGGACCCTACAAAAACTTTTTTAGAAATAGCTCTTGCAAGCCCTTGTCTTACATATTCTGTCAGTACATCGGTGTCTCTAATGGAGCCTGCATAATCTGCCAAAATTTCACAGATAGTAGGAAGGTCTCGAATAGAAACACTTTCGCTCAATAGATTTGCCAAAACTTTTTGAATGTCTCCAAGAGTGAGAAGTTTTGGAGTCAAATCCGATAAAAGCGCTTCGTGCTGTTCTTTTATATTATCAAGCAATGCTTTTGTATCTTGGCGTGATAAGAGTTCTGCAATATTATCTCGAATAACTTCTGTTAGATGTGTTGCGATAATAGAAGGACCATCAACAACGGTATAACCACGAATTTCTGCTTTTTCGCGCTGAGATTCATTAATCCATAGAGCGGGTAGTCCAAAGGCAGGTTCGATAGTCTTAATTCCTTCTATTTCCTCTTCTACATATCCAGGATCCATTGCCATGTAGTGATCAAACATAATTTCACTTCTAGCAACTTCGATTCCCTTAATTTTTATACTATATACGTTCGGAGGAAGCTGAATGTTATCTCTTATGCGAATAATAGGAACCACTGTTCCAAGCTCAAGAGCAATCTGTCGTCTAATCATAATAACCCTATCAAATAAGTCTCCGCCTTGAGCTGAATCTGCAAGCGGAATGATACCATATCCAAACTCAAGCTCGATTGGATCAACCTGAAGTAATCCAAGAACATTTTCTGGTTTTCTAATTTCAGACGCTTCGATATCTTCTTGTTCGATTTCTTTTTCAACTTCTTTAACTTGTTGAAGAGTACTTAGTCGGCGACCTAATACAATCCATAAAATTCCAATAGGCACTGTAAAGACAGGTCCGATAGGAGTTCCAAGACCTAGGGCAATAATAGCAAACGCTGCTAAATATAGAACAAGCGGCGAATATGCAAATTGTCCAAATAACGCGTGGCTGATATTAGAGTCTTGGTCGGTTTTAGTAACCAAAAGACCTGTTGCGGTAGAAATAAAAAGTGAAGGGATAGCACTTACCAAACCGTCTCCAATTGTTAGGATAGTGTATGTATTAAGTGCTTCTGCAACTTCCATATCCAGGTTTACAATTCCTATTATTAATCCAGCAATGATATTTATAAATGAGATTAAAATACCAGCCAAGGCATCATTTTGAACAAACTTAGATGCACCATCCATGGCCCCAAAAAAGCTGGCTTCGTCTTGAATTTTTTTTCGTCGTAGCTTTGCCATATCTTCATCGATATACCCAGAGTTGAGATCGGCATCAATTGCCATTTGCTTACCTGGCATAGCGTCTAGTGTAAATCTCGCAGCAACCTCGGCAACACGTCCCGAACCTTTGGTGATAACCATAAAGTTTACAATAGAAATAATTATAAAAATGATAACTCCAATTACTATATTACCATCAGAAACATAAACTCCAAATGCCTCTATGACAGGGCCGGCATAAGCTTCTACAAGAATAAGTCGAGTGGATGCAATATTCAGACCAAGTCTAAAGATCGTTGTTACGAGTAACATCGTTGGAAATAGAGATAAATCCAAAGATTCTTTGGAGAATAACGCACTAAGCAAGATCATTGCTGTTAACGAAATGTTGATTATCAGCAAGACACTAAGCAGTTGTTCCGGTAACGGGATTAAAATGAGTGCCAATATTAGTAGGACAAAAATACCTAAAATTGCATCTCCTGATCGTATCATTACTCTTGTGTACCTCCTTATAGTCTATTTTCTAGTCGATAAACGAAGGCTAATACTTCGGCAACGGCTTCATACAATTCTTGAGGTATGGCGCTTCCTATATCGACTGTATAATAAAGTGCGCGTGCAAGAGGTTTGTTCTCAACTATTTGAACATTTGAAATAGCCGCAATTTCCTTAATTCTCTGAGCCATATTGTCGGTACCCTTGGCAACTACAACAGGGGCAATGCCCTTAACTCTATCATAATAAATGGCAACAGCGAAATGTGTTGGATTTGTTATAATAACGTCTGCCTCAGGTACAGTTTTCATCATACGGCTAATAGACATTTCACGCATTTTTTGTCTAATCTTACTTTTGACAGCAGGGTCACCTTCAGACTGCTTAAATTCTTCTTTAACATCATGTTTTGTCATTTTAATACTATCTTCAAACTTATATTTTTGCCATCTATAATCTCCATACGCAAGAACTAAAAAGGCAAGCCCGACGTTTGTTCCGATTTGTCGAATAACGTCCGCAACATAGATTGCAATGTTTTGTATAGTTAGGTCATAGAATCCTAAAAAAGACGGAATCTGTGAGATTATGGTGTTATAAAATACAGTTCCTAGAATAATTACCTTAAAAAGGTTTTTTAAAAGCTCAATTAATGAATCACGAATTCCAAAGATTTTTTTAAAACCATTCACAGGATTAAATTTATTGAGCTTAGGTTTTAGCGGCTCTAAAGTAACTTTAAATCCCACTTGCCAATAGCTAGCCAGAAAAGCTACCAAAAATAACACAATAAATAAGATACCATTGATTAAAATTATATTTATTAAAGAATCGCGAATAATATGCAGGAAATGCTGCTTATTAAATTCAACAACAATAGTTCTCATTTGAGCCATAATATTTTTGAAAACGTTAGAACATTGACTTACGTAATAAGGAGCTAAAATTCTCATAATTATAAAAAAAGCAAGTAAAATCAGTGCTGTATTAAGTTCGGCACTTTTTACAACCTGTCCTTTTTTACGAACATCTGAACGTTTTTTGCTTGTTGCTGTTTCTGTTCTACCTTCTTGTTCTGCTCTTGCAAAAAATTGCAAATTTAATTTATGATCCATTCGTCAGCCCCTCTAGCAAGTCGAAGTAAGTGTTTTTCATGTTGTCGATAATTATGTTTCCATATTCTGGTATATAATTTACTATAGTGATTAGTAAAAAAATCAAAATTAGCAATTTGAGAGGCAACCCTATAACAAACATGTTCATTTGAGGTACGGTACGAGCAAGGATACCAAGTCCTACATCAATAAGCAAAATAGTTCCGAGAATAGGAGTTGCAAGTTTAAATCCAAGCTCAAAAAATATAGCGACGGCATCTAAAATAGTTATGCTAATGGAAGGATTAAAAAATTGTGTTCCGAGTGGAATATATTCAAACGTTTTGATAAGGGCAGAAATAAAATAGTGGTATCCACCCGATAATACAAAAATAGTAGAAAAACCAAGAGTTAAAAATCTACCCAAAACTGGAATTTGAGCCCCCAAGGCAGGGTCATAAAACTGGCTCATAGATAAGCCTCCCTGATTAGACCAAAGCTGCCCCGTAAAGTTAAGAACTTGAAAGAAGATCAAAACTCCAAATCCTAACACCATTCCAACTAGCATTTCTTTAATAACCAAAATAGAGTAGCCAAGCCAAGTGTTTGCATAAGAAATTGTCCCCTGAGGTATCGTGAAAAACACTATCATAGTTAAGATGATAGCAAGCATAGCAACAACAGTTGCAGGAACTTTAGTCTCTAATATTATTGGAAATAAAGATAGTACAGCCACAATTCGAACAAATATTAATAACCAAACATCAGTATATGCGTATAAATCTAATATGTTCTCCATAATTCAACCTACACAATAAAATCTGAAAATTTTGAAATAATATCGGTAACAAATTGACTAAGCATAGTCAACATCCAAGGGCCAAAGAAAATAATCGCAGCAAAAACTGCTAGAATTTTTGGAATAAAAGCAAGCGTTTGCTCTTGGATTGACGTAACTGTTTGAAAAATACTAACTATTAGCCCCACGCTTAGGGCAACTAATAGTATAGGTGAAGCCACTTTTATTAGCAGCATTATAGTTTCTCGCATAACGTCTATTATTTGCCCTTCCATATATTCTCCTTTACAAATTAAATGTTTCTACCAATTCTCCAATAATTAGATGCCAGCCGTCAACGATGATAAATATTAATATTTTAAAAGGTAATGAAATCATAGCGGGAGGTAACATCATCATACCCATTGCCATGAGTACAGATGCGACAACCATGTCTATTATAATAAACGGTAAATACATTAGGAAGCCGATAACAAAACCAGCTCGTATTTCGCTTATAATAAACGCGGGAACGACTATGTGATACGGAAGCTGAGCAAGGATATTAGTCTCATCAACTATTGCAGGTTGATTAGATAAATCCATAAAAAGCTTTATGTCTTCRTCGCGTGTTTGCATTACCATGAACTCTTTTATAGGTGCYGCGGCTTGTTCTAAAAATTCCATTTGAGATATTTGACCTTCAGAATAGGGGACAATAGCCTCTGTGTTAATTGTAGAAACAACTGGACTCATAACAAAAAATGTTAAAAATAAAGCAAGTCCTATTACAACTTGATTTGGAGGCATTTGCTGAGTTCCCATAGCTGTTTTTAAAAAATAAAGTGTAATAATTATTCTAGTAAATGAAGTGCTTACTAACAAAAGAGTAGGGATTAGTCCCAAAAATGTTATAAAAAAAACTAATTGCAGACTAGTTCCGAACTCTGGAGACTGTGTTATTGAGTTTAATGCGTCAAGTGAAAATACCCTAGTTGGCACAAGTAAGAAGCATAAAAACAATACTAATTTACCCATCTTTTTTACACTCCTTTTGCCATTTTATCTTCGATTTATCAAAAACTTTACTAAATGCTAAATTGTCTTCGAAACTAAGGCCTTCTCTACCAAGCTGGCCCCCATAAGCCATACCTTCTTTGCCCCCACAAAATAAATGAAATTCATTTCCTACTCTTATAATATATACATATTGATTGAAATTAAGAGGTAATACCTCCATTAGTTGCATGTTTGAATTTTTGTGTGAAACTTTATGTTTGGTAAAATACAATACAACTAACAAAAGTACTACGAAGCTAACTAGTAGAAAAATGATTTCAGCATATTGCATTAGCCTAAAACTTTTTTTACAGCTTCCAAGATGCGATCGGCTTGAAATGGTTTGACAATAAAGTCTTTAGCGCCTGCTTGGATTGCTTCTATAACCATTGCTTGCTGACCCATTGCAGAACACATAATAACCTTTGCGCCTGCATCTGCTGCTTTAATAGCTTTAACGGCCTGAATACCATCCATCTCTGGCATGGTAATATCCATAAGAACGAGATCTGGTTTAAGTTCTTTGTATTTCGCTACTGCAATTTGCCCGTTTTCAGCTTCTCCTGCAACCTCATAACCATTCTTAGTTATAATATCTTTAATCATCATTCTCATAAACGCTGCGTCATCAACTATCAAAATTGTTTGTGCCATAAATTAATCTCCCTTTCTATTCTCTATCTCGTATTAGTTATATTCTATTTTCAGGTTTAATGATACTCTTAATTCTAACTCCAAAGTTTTCATCAATTACAACAACTTCTCCGCTGGCGATAAATTTACCATTAACTAAAATGTCAATAGGTTCGCCAACAAGTTTATCTAATTCTATAATGCTTCCTTCTGAAAAGTCTAGTATTTCTCTGATTTTTTTCTTAGTACGCCCCAGTTCAACTGATACTTCAAGCGCAACATCTAGCAATATATCAATATTTTCTGCCCCAGTTGGTACTACAATTTGATTAAAATTTTGAAATTGTGGTGTGGCTATCTGCATATCTGGCTGGAATACTACGCTGCTTGGAGGCATTCCGGGAAGATATTGCTGCTGCGGCGGATAGGGCATCTGCTGCGGCGGATACGGCATCTGCTGCGGCGGATACGGCATCTGCTGTGGCGGATACGGCATCTGCTGTGGCGGCGGATACGGTGGTTGCTGCTGTAAGTTTTGTTGTTGAGGTGCATTGTTAGTTTCTAGTTGAGGTTCCGGTGAAGAAACATCACCCATAGTTGACATAGAGTTCATAAGATTATCCACCAATTCCTTTGCAAAGCTCATAGGCAAAATTTGCATTAGTTCACTGTCTATAATATCATCTAGAATTTGCATTCTAAAAGATACTTTAACTACCATATTTTCACCGGAAATTAGTTGCTCAATTTTGTCTTTTGCAGACTCAAATTGAACGGCGTGTGGTGGTGAAATATCTATTTTTTTATCAAACATCTGAGACATAGATGTAGAAGATGAACCAATCATCTGATTCATTGCCTCTGATATTGCGCTTAAATGAAGCTCGTTTAATTCTTCGCCGTTATCTAACCCCACCCCACCCATCATCAAATCGGCTATAATTCTAACATCCGATTCCTTTAACATCAATAAGTTAGTCCCAGTTAGCCCTACTGTATAATCTACAGAAACAGTAACGATATCTGGCGCCACAGAATCTATTAGTTCCTGAGCTGTTAATAATTCAACATGAGGCGTCGTGATCATAACTTTATGATTTAAAAGGGCAAATAATGTGGTGGCAGCAGTACCCATATTTATATTGCCGATTTCGCCTAAAGCATCGATTTCATCTGGAGTAAGTGCGTGCCCAGATGATGATCTTCCCCCATCGCCTGTTGGCTCTTCTACTACACCGCCAAGTAATGCGTTTATTTCTTCTTGGGAAAGTATTCCGTCAGCCATTAATCATCCTCCTTATCTAGTATTTGCTTAATTTGTACAGCTGATTTATTTTTGTGTATACCAGGCACCGCTTTAAATTTTACCACGTTTCCTACATATACGTCTATAAGAGAATCTATCGTTGTATCCAACCTAATGATATCTCCTATTTGAAGTTCAATAAATTCTTTAACAGTAATATGGGTTTGCCCTACTACTGCTTTCATTGGAATATTTGCACGTTTTAATAAATACTCAACATTAGTATTGCGCTCGGCTTTTTTATCGTCAGAACTTTGAAATTGGTACGAGGTATTAAGTTTATCCATAATAGGTTCAACAGTTAGATATGGAATACATAGATTCATAAGACCGTCTACAGCACCAAATTGTATGCTAAAAGTAATAAGAGCAACCATTTCTGTTGGGGCAATCATATTAAGAATTTGCGAATTGGTTTCTACACGACTCATGCGGGGTTTTAGGGCTACCATATTTTCCCATGGTTCTCGCATATAGTCAACAAAATGTTCAAGAACTCTAATCAAAATTACCAGCTCTATACTAGTAAATTCCCTCACATGCTCAAGCTCTGTGCCTTCGCCGCCCAAAAGTCTTTCTAGGAAGGCAAAAGCAACGTTGGTTGAAAGCTCCAAAAGCATGTTATTTTTTAGAGGGTAGGGATCAACTATAGCAAGTGCAATCGGATTTGACAATGAGCTAGTGAAATCCGAAAATGTTATTGCTTCAGAACTTACCACCTTAATAGGAACCAATGTTCTCATAAGACCGGATAAATATTGACTGATTAATCTAGCATAGTTTTCACCCATAAGTTCAAGAGTTCTAAGATGTTCTCTAGAAAATTTGGTAGGACGAGCAAAATTATATTCCTTAACAATTCTTTCCTTGTCCTTTTCCTTCATTTCTTCAACGTCTAATTCACCAGTATCAAGCGCCGCAAAGAGGGCGTCTATTTCTTCTTGTGAAAGTAGCTCACTCAAATTACCACCTCCTTTTTAAATAAATACTACTTTCTAATATTATAACACAATTTAAAATTTTAGTACAAGTAAATTATTGAACTAAAAATTCTTGCCAAATGACTCCAAAAATTACATCGGTATCAAACAACTKATTTATAGTATCTTTAATATCGATTGCAACTCGAGAGTGTGCACCAGGTGCGAGTAACATTTCATAGGTGTAGGTGCTGGCTAATGTGAGAATGGCATCTCTAATTCTAATTTCCATCAAAGGAAAAGTGGTAGCATTCAAAATGTCGATGCCATCGCTTTCTGCGTTTAATTCAAATGCAGGGTGAATTCTTAATACATGAACATCGCCGCTTTCGTCCAAAACATTAGCCATAAGAGTAGCAGTTAATGCCACTGTAACTATTTCTTCTGGACGTCTATTTGGATCAACTGGCGCAGGTGGTTCTTGGTTCATAAAAAAGAAAACAGCCGCTACTGCCCCCAAAATGGTAAGTAGTAATACTACTCCCACTACACTGATAATAATGATAACTTTTTTATCCATAGATAATATCTCTCCCCCTAAAAATATAATTTAATCTATAGCATCTTTTGCTATTTTTATTTCTACACGACGATTTTGAGCACGCCCCTCAGGAGTGTCATTAGTCGCGATAGGATAAAACTCACCAAATCCCTCCGCTGAAATTCGCATTGGACTTATTCCTATGTCATTAATTAAATATTTGGCAACAGAAATGGCACGAGATGCAGAAAGTTCCCAGTTGCTAGGAAAAATTAGAGAATTGATTGGAAGGTTATCTGTGTGCCCTTCTGCTCTGGCGATGTAATCATCTTCTAAATATTGTTTAATTTCATTGCCGATTTTTCCAAGAACTTCCAATCCGTCTGGTTTGATAACTGCAAGACCAGAGTCAAAAAGCATAAAATCTTCAAACGTAAGTACAACTTCTTCACCATCTTGTTCCACAGTAACTTTATTGTCAAGGCCTTCAGATTTTAGAAATTTATCTAATTCTTCTTTAATATTTTCCATTTCAATAGTAATCTGCTTTATATTTTCGGCAGCTTTTCTATCTTCTTCTTCGGGTACATTTTCAACTCCTCCACCAAGCATCCCGTTGCTATTGAGCAAAACTTCTCCTCCGTCAATAATCCCGGTAGAGCCAGAGTATGAGTTTATAAATGCAGTAAATTTGGCAATATCAAGACTAGACATACTAAATAGTAATACGAAAAAGCATAGCAACAAAGTCATTAAGTCACTAAATGTGGCCATCCACGCGGGTGCTCCAGCTGGAGCTTCTTCTTCTTTCTTCTTCTTTGCCACTTAGCTCACCCCCTCTTACGCTGCGTCTTCTTCAGAACCACGTAAAGATGGCGCTAAGAATGACTTTAATTTTTCTTCGATTACTCGAGGATTTTCTCCGGCCTGAATAGAAAGAAGTCCTTCTATCATCATTTGTCGTGCAACAACTTCGACAGCAGTTTTGCCCTTAAGTTTTTTTACAGAAGGACCCGCAACGAAATTGGCTATAACCGAACCGTATAACGTTGTTATTAAGGCAACGGCCATTGAAGGACCCAGTGTGGACGGGTCACTTAGTTGCGCAAGCATGTTTACCAAACCAATAAGCGTACCGATCATTCCCCAAGCAGGTCCAAGTTCGGCGATGTGTTCCCAAAACCCTTGCTTATCTTTATGACGATCTTCCATAAATGCAAGTTCTGTTTCTAAAATATCTCTTATAAGTTCTGGGTCGGTTCCGTCAACCATAAGCATAATCCCTTTTTGCATAAAAGGGTCTTCCATATCGCGAGCTTTTTCTTCTAAAACCAACAAGCCCTCACGTCGTGCAGCTTGCGCAAGTTCATTAATTTGGGAAATTAAATTCTCGGGTTTAACAGTAATTTCCTTAAAAATAAGTTTAAAAGCAGAAAATCCCGGTCCAAGTTTGTTCATAGGATTGGCAAGCAATAGTGCTGCAACAAGTCCACCAAAAACGATTTGTATTGATGGAATATCTATAAAGTCTGCAATTTTATCAAAACCAATAGCAAGGACCATAAAAAATATTCCGAGAAATAACCCTAACGGTGCTCCTTTATCCATTTTCTTTCACCTCATTCGCTAAATCTTTTTTTTATATAAGACTAATCCCTATCTATAATGTATTGGGATTGTCAAATCTCTCTAATAAAAACCAAGATCTTTTATAAGTTATAATCTGATCTATTAAATTTTCAATACTTTCTATTACCACAAATTTTTTTCCATCTCGAATTGTGATAACGGTATCTGGAGTTTCCTCCATAGTTTCAATTAATTCTGCGTTAATAATAAACTTTTTTCCATTTAATCTAGTAACTGTTACCATACATTATTACCTCTTAAGGTTGATGAGTTCCTGTAGCATCTCATCGGAAGTGGTAATAGTTTTGGAACTTGCTTGGTATCCCCTTTGTGTGGTAATCATCTCTGTAAATTCCTTAGATAAGTCAACATTACTCATCTCTAAAGTACCTGTGGCAAATGAACCAGCGGCGCCCACACCATCAAAATCTCCTGAGTTTGCAGTAGACTTAAACACATTATCTGCTACTTTCTCAAGACCAGCCAGGTTGTCGAAATACGTTACCGCAACTTGGCCTAAAAGCTTTATATCGCCATTGCTATAATACGCTGTGATCTTTCCGTCTGTACCTACATCAAATCCTTGCATTTCGCCCGCAGCTTTTCCGGCCCCATTAAAGTCTAGTGTTCCCATATTAGGGTCTAAGTTGGTTATTGAATCATATTGGGTAAGAAGGCTAAGGTTTACTTCTATAGTTCCTCCGCCAGTTCCTTGGGTACCAACATCTGCTATAATAGGTGCTAGAGTTGCAATAGATGGGTCGTCTGGGTCGCGTACATATGCGTTTCTAAGATTGATCGCCGTGAATTGCATTTCCTCGGTACCGTCTAAGACAATTTCTCCATCGACGTCAAATTTGATAACAGCTGGATTTGGAGTTGGCACTGGTGGTGTTATTAAATATTGATTTCCATCCGTATCTGTTATGGTAGTAAAAGGATTTGGCGGTGTGGTAAGCGTATCAGCAGGAATACCAATTGTCCAAACTGTTTGTCCTTGAGCTGCGTCTAAAGTTGTCGCAGTAAATGTTATAGGCATACTATATTGAGTGCCCAGCGTATCATAAAATTTGATTGCAGAATAAATGGGACTTGCTGTTGTTCCATCCGCATTTATGGAGTCATCAACATTTAAATTTCCTGTAATGTTAACATCTGTAGTAGTCTGAGGATCTGCCGAGTTGTTTTCAGGAGTATTGAGCTTTAAATCTCCAACAGTACCACGCATAATTTCTGTGCCAATTTCATTTGCAGGCCAACCCTGAACTCTCATACCATTTGGAATAACCAGTGTTCCCCTTTCATCTACGCGAAATGCGCCAGATCGAGTATAGTAAGTTCCTGTTGCATCTGAAACTATAAACATAGCGTCGTCTTCGATCATAAGGTCGAATGGATTATCTGTTCTTTGCGCAGAACCAGGTGTCATCAGCATGTCTATACTCGAAACAGATGTTCCAAGACCAATTTGCATAGCATTCATACCGCCCAATCCAGTCATTTCATTTGCTGTAGTAGCAGATTGAGTGGTTTGATAATACACATCCGCAAAGGTAACTCTTTGTGATTTAAATCCAATAGTATTTACGTTGGCAATATTGTTACCAATAACATCCATTTTAAGTTGGTGACTCTGAAGTCCAGAAACTCCAGAAAAAAGTGAACGCATCATAACTAATTTCCTCCTCGTCTTTGTATAGCAAACCAATATTGCTTTTGCTATTCTAGTAATGTTTAGATTATTCTATGTCTCTGTAATTGCCCGCCACTACTTAATCGAAGTGATTTGATTGAAGTTTACAAACTGATTATTTACATAAACATACGTATTATCTTTCAAAGTTGAAACATATTCAGCTTTTCCAGAAACTTCGATTGGGTTACCGTTATAATCGTTTGTTGTCGCAGTGACAGTGCGCCCCGTGATGGACGGATTTTCAACAACATTTTTTACTTTCTCAAAGTCAATTTCAAGTTCATAAGTGCCTGTACCAATAACCACAAATGGCTTGCCATCTTTGAGTTTGATTTCCAATACTTCACCTTCTATTAACGATGGTTCTACAATTCCGTCGTCATTCATATGCTCTGATTGCGCTTGAACAGTCTTGCCAAGAGTTTCAAATGCAGTAATTTGAGGTTTTACGTTTTCTGTGTTTAAAACCTGTATAATATCTGCTAATTTAACTTCGTTTTCTCCAATACCAAGAAGAGCATCGTCACCTTGCGTTTTTACATACTCAACTTTGCCAGAGCTATATTCAGTTTTGCCTGTTTCCAAGTTTTTATAAGAATACTCTACAAAGTTGCCAACCATACTAAGAGCTGTTTGTTTATTTGTAGCCAAAGCAACATTCATCATTTGCTCCAAAGCAGTAAATTGCGCCATTTGCGCCATCATTTCGCTATTATCCATAGGCGAGAGCGGATCTTGGTATTGCAGCTGTGTGATAAGCAGGCTCATAAATGCATCTTTGCCTAAATCTTGATCGGGCTCTCTAGTTTCTGGTTTATTTTGAATTATTTCATTATCTGGAGCAATGTAACTTAAATTATTGACTTCACTCATTATATGCCTCCTGTAACGCAAAAGTTGTCGATTCTACACCTGAATATTTACATTTTGATTATGTCTAATTTGAGTTGGTTCAAGTTGAACTTCATCAGACGCTAATCCCAAATCTTCCTCATCCTCCTCATCATCATCGAAATGCATGCTGAGTAACTCTTGAATACGCCTTTGTGACTTACTCTTTCCTTGCTCCATTTGAGAATGAAAACCTTGATCCCGAACATCAACGCTGAATTCGCTAATAGTAACTCCTTTTTGCTCGAGTGTTTCTTTTAGACTATCAAGTTGATCAAGAACCATCTCTCTGACTTTTTCACTTTCAACCTTAATGTCAGCTTTGAGAATTCCGCTGTTTTCGGTAACAGTAAGAGAGAGTCGTCCAAGGTCACGTGGATCTAAGTCGACCGTAATTTGCGTGCCATCAGTCAGTGTTAGTACCTGAATTTTATCCACGATTTGCGTCGCGATAGGAGTTTGCAGACGCGGCGTTGGCGGAGCATTATTCAAATTGTGTAGATTGGTGGCTTGCGGAGTACTACGTAATTTGGATGCCATAGCCTCAATATTAATATTCATATTCATTAGGTTATTGTGATTAGAACCTTGTTGATTATTATTTGCTGTAGTTTCTGCTGCTGCGCCAACGGCTGTTGCTGTGAGCGTATTTTGAGCAGCAGTAGGAGCAATGGTTGCAGTAGTGTGATTAGTAGTAGAAGTTTGGTTTGTTGTTGCAGTAGTGGCACCYTGCTGAGTAATATTTTGCTCTAACTTGGCTTCCTGRCGAGGAGCCTGAGAAGCGACTTCTTTAGTTACATCAGCGATTGCYTTTTGAGTTATGCTTTTTTCTCCGTTTGCTGTGGCATTTTCTTGAACYGGAGTTTGGTCGACCATCTGCTTATTATTTTTAAAATCTCGCAGAGGAGCCAAATCGTCAGCAGTAGTTAGAACGTCTTCGGTAACAAGCTCATCGGTTTGATTTATGATATGTGAAGCTTGTGTATCGTCTCGCACACGGATATCTTTATGATTAAACATATCTCTAAGTTTTACTATGCCGTCCATTAAATCTTTGTTTGTCATTATGTCACTGAGAGTATGAACTTCGCTGATTAAATCTTCTAAAAGTTCGGGATTGTTGACCATATCTTCGAGAGTGATGTTCAATTTATCCATAACAGCTGTCAGTTGCTCTGGAGTGATTTGCAAGCTTTGAGCGATCATAGCAAACACCTCAATCTCCGTAACTTCAACCTCTTCCTTAGTTTCGGCAACTTCTTCTGTTTCGGTCACATTGCCAGTGTTCTGTGACTCATCTGTTTTCTCAGTGTTATCTGCCTTTTCAGATTTTTGATTGTCTTGCGATTTGTCTGTTTGATTAGCAGAATCAGATTTATCTGCCTTATCTGGTTTATCAACTTTTTCTGGAGCGGTTTCATCTTTATCGTTCTTTTTGACGACGTCTTTTTTATCAACTTGTTTATCGTCTTTTTTCTTATTGTATTTGTCGTAAGAGCTTTCGGTCTGCTTATTGGCAGGGTTTTCGACTTTTACACTTGCTAGTGCGTCTTTAAAGTCTAATGTACTTGCAGTTACGATAGACTGTGCTTGTTTTGTGGTAAATGCTCGATATGCAACCTCTGAAATACTAAAGTTTAACATAACTTTCTCCCCTTTTTACATGTGTCGTTAAGGCGATGTAAGCCTTATTGCCTGTGCTGCGTTCTCTGCGCTCATTTCATCTAATATACTAGCTTGTGCCGCACTAGTCATATTTGCAAAGATGTTTCTAATTAAATCCGCGTCAGTTGCAAGTAAAAGTGTAATTGCTTCTGCGGCAGTAGCTGAATCCATCTCTGTAATTGTGTTTGCTTGTGCTTTTTGTGCTGCACTTAATTCTACTCCACTGATTAACTGTGCATAAATTTCTTGAGCAATATCTGGTTCCATTTTTTCGTATTGCTCTGTAAAAAGTGCTGGATTAGCCTCTGCTAATTGAAAATTAAAAGCGTCTTTTTCTTCTATAAAAGTATTATATTCATCCTCAAATATTTGAAGACGTTCAATTTGACCTTGCAAATCTGTAATCTGAATATTTTTGTCTGCAAGTTGTTCTTCGTTTGCAAGAACAGTTGCTTTTAGTTGCTCAATTTCAGCAATAAGCTGATTAGTCGACCACCCTTCGTATAAGTCTCCGTCTGGATCTATAAAAAATACTTGGTTTAAATATGGAACATCTTTTAGCTTAGGCGCTAAATAAGCATTGATTGGATCCCAATAGATATAAAAAACAGCGCATAAGATAATAATTGTAAGCAGACGAAAAAATCGAGAAGCTTTTCCTTTTTTCTTTTTTGGATTCTTGGTATTGTTTTTATTATCTTTATTGTCTTTAGATGGAGAAATTTGTGTCGTCACAACGTCACTGGCCACTGTCATCTTCACCCCTTTCTTGCTGAATATACCTATATCCTACTATTTCATCTGTCAATTTTTGTTCCTCAAGCAGCAACTCTTTTTTTAACTCTTCGAGCTGCATCTCCTTAAGATTTTCTAAAATTTTTCGTTCTTTCATAGCGTCTACCAAAGCGAGGCGYTTGACCTCAATTTCAGCATCTGCTTTGACGATTTCAGCTGCTATCTGCTGCATTTGTGTATCTAGTACTCCAATATACCTAGTGTTTAACATCAGTTCTTGTGGAGTAATAGCTCCCCGCAAAGAGTCTTTGATTATTTTGTTTAATTCGTTTTTTGCATCTTCAAGTGATTGTTTTCGTTCAAGTATTCGATTCTTTTTTGCATAGGCATCAGCCAATTCTTTTTGTTTTACTTGTTCGATATTTTCTTTTAATGATAAGATGGACTCTAACCTAAACCTCATTGAACAATGTTCCTCATAATTTCTAAAGTTTGTTCAAGAGGAATATTTTCATCAACTTTTTGAGTGAGAAAGGCATTGATGGCACCCATTTTATCTATCGCCGCATCAATTTCAGGATTAGAACCACGGTTATAGGCACCAACGTTAATCAAATCTTCTACATCGGCATAGACCGCCATATGTCTCTTGATAATGGTAGCCAGCTCGCGATGCTCAGCAGAAATAACATCACCCATAACCCTCGAGATACTTGCAAGTACATCGATGGCTGGATAATGAGCTCTGTGTGCAATCTTGCGGCTAAGCATTATATGTCCGTCTAATATACCTCGAGCGGTATCCGTAACGGGYTCGTTAAAATCGTCTCCATCTACCAATACAGTGTATAAACCAGTGATTCCGCCAATCTCGTTGTTGCCAGTTCTTTCCAATAACTTAGGCATAACYCCAAAAACAGAAGGAGTATATCCRCGAGAAACAGGAGGTTCGCCAATCGAAAGGCCAATTTCACGCTGTGCCATAGAAAATCGAGTAAGTGAATCCATTAAAAACAATACTTGCTTTCCTTGATCTCTAAAATATTCGGCTATGGCAGTTGCGGTCTTSGCGGCCTTTAATCTAATCAGTGCGGGCTGATCGGATGTCGCAACAACAACAATAGACCGTGCAAGACCAGCCTCCTTTAAATCTTTTTCTAAAAATTCTCGAACCTCACGTCCTCGTTCTCCAATTAAAGCAATAACATTGATATCCGAAATAGCGTTACGAGCAATCATCCCCATAAGAGTACTTTTGCCCACGCCGCTACCTGCAAAGATTCCCATACGCTGCCCACTGCCAATGCTAAGCATTCCATCGATGGCTTTAATTCCTAACACCATCTGAGAAGCAATGCGCTTGCGCTTTAGAGGATCTGGCGCATCCTGCTCGATCGGTACCGAAAATTTACAACGATTAGGCGTGCCGTCTAAAGGGTTGGCTCGCCAATCTACAACTTTACCAAGTAAACTTTCGTCGACTTTAATAGTAATTTTTTGGCCATTAGAAATTACAGGACAGCCAGGACCAATGCCAGAGTTATTTCCTAAGGGCATTAGCAAAATATTTTTCTCGCGAAAGCCAACAACTTCTGCAAGCAGCGTGTTACCAGTTTTTGGTACAATCTCGCAAATATCTCCGATATTAGACATAGGTCCAATCGACTCAATTGCGCTTCCCACAACCTTGCTTACTTTGCCTTTATAAATAACTCGGGATTTCTCTAAAATATTATAATACTTATCAAGTGAAATCATGGCTCACCTCACTCAAAAGTCGAAGATCTTTTTTTAGCTCCTCCAAAGAATCAAGAGGATCGTATATGATTTGACCGCGATCTGTAGAAATTTCTATGGTATAATCACTCAACCGAGCATTTCTAACTACTTGCGCGCCTTTGTTAATAGATTCAATTTCTACAATTTCATCTTCGGTCAATCTATCATAAACTGCCTTAGAAAGTCCAATTTCTATATTGGGGTCAATATCTTCGCCGAAAAGCAACTTATGCACTAAAAAAGCAATCCATTTATTAGAATGAGCAAYCTCGTTAGAAACAATGGAGCCTAATAATGATATAAGCAAATCGATAACAGATCCCTCTATACTATCAAGAATTTGTTTTTTTTCGGTTAAAGCTTCAGCTTGGATGTCGTCTGAATTTTGATATGCTTCAAATAATATATCAGCACCCTGTAGCTCTAATTCATCTTCTCTGCGTTTAAGTTGTTTTTCAAACTCGATTTTTTCCTCCTCTATTTGTTTATCGGTCGATTCGTGCATTTGTTGCACTTCCAATTTTGCTGCAGAAATTATGGAATCTGCCTGTTCTTTAGCGTTTTCGAGGAGAAGGCGAGTTTCAGCTTCTAATTTAGTAATACTTTCCATGGTAACAATTGGAGAAGAGTCTTGCAGAAACTGAGTACCAATTTCAACAACGTTTTCTGTTTTCCATTTTCCTTTAATAATATTAGACAATCATCTCATCTCCTGATCCACGAGCAATAACAATTTCTCCTTGTTCTTCTAGTTTACGAATAATACCCACAATGTTTTGCTGTGACTCTTCTATTTCTTTAACACGCTTAGGTCCCATAAACTCGATGTCCTCTTGAATCATGGCAGCAAGACGAGTGGAAACGTTTTTGAATATAATCGATTTAACGGCTTCGTTAGCACCTTTAAGCGATATTGCAAGTTCATGATTATCAATTTCACGCATAAGACGTTGAATGTCTCTGTCGCCAAGAGTAACAATATCTTCGAATACAAACATTTTCTTTTTGATTTCTTCGGCAAGTTCTGGTTGCTCTATTTCGAGAGATTCCATAATATTCTTTTCGGTGGCTCTATCCACTTGGTTAATAATCTGAACGATAGCGTCAAGACCACCAACGTTGGTGTATTCTTCGGTAACAAGAGCCGACAAACGTTTTTCGAATTGYCTTTCAATCTCATTTACAACATCTGGAGAWGCCCTATCCATAAGGGCAATTCTCTTTGCAGTATCCACTTGTATTTCGATTGGTAAAGCACTCAAAATAGTTGACGCCTGAGTTGGCTTTAAATAGGATAATATTAGAGCAATGGTTTGTGGATGCTCGTGTTGAATAAAGTTGATAAGCTGGCTAGCGTCTGCTTTGCGAGCAAATTCAAAAGGTCTAACTTGCAAGTTCATTGTAAGTTTATTTATAACTTCGTTTGCTTTGTCGAAACCGAGAGCCTTTTCGAGAAGTTGCTTAGCATAACTGATACCACCCTCTGCGATATAATCTTGAGCCAAACAGATTTCATAAAATTCATTTAAAACGTCCTTTTTCATTTGAGAAGATACAGTTTTAATGCTAGCAATTTCAAGGGTTAGATCTTCGATTTCGTCGTCCTTGAGATATTTGAAAATTTTGGCAGATTTTTCGGGTCCAATAGAAATCAAGAACATAGCAGCTTTTTGTTTTGAGGAAATGCTCTCACCTTTTCGCATTAGATCAATCCCCCCAATCTTCTTCTAGCCAATTGCGGAGTAGTCCCGCAACAGCTTCAGGTTTTTCATCAATAAATTTGTCGATTTTTGCTTTTGTTTCAATAACTTCTTTTAGTTCAATATCTTGCAATGAATCCTCCTCCTCTTCTTCAGGTCCAGCAACAGGTAATAAATCTTCAAACTCAAATTCATCTTCGGTAACAACTTCTTCGACAGGTTTTCTAAATCTAATCATAACTACTACAATAACAGCTCCTAACGCAAGCAATAAAATATAAGGAATAACATCTTCGGTTTGTAGAGTAAATGGCTCTTTATCAATAAATACAGGTTTTTCATAAGCAATAACGGCGACGTTTTCTAAACCAGCACCCATTTTTATTGCATCAATGGTGGCTTGTTCAACGACTAAAATATTAGTTACGTCATTTGCTAATTTAAATTCTGCCCAAGTTTGATCATCTGGAAGAGTATCCTCTAATAGAGCTTCGTCGTATACGTTATATTTTGTTAAATTGATAGCAACAGAAGAATTGTTGTAGTCGATAGTTCCAATATTTTTTATTTCATTAGATAGTGTTTTATTGTGTTTATATATAATGTCGGAAGTGCCGCCTTCATAATTGCCAGAAAGTTCATTTCCAGCGACATATTCGGGTACATCTTCTACATTAGGGTCAAGCCCCGGAGCAAAGCCATCTTGAATATTGGTCGCTTCATAATTTCTGCGACTTTCTTGATCTACAAGTCCAGTTTGTGAATCTGTAATTGGAGTTGTATATTCTTCTTTGGTTTGTTCAAAATAATCAAAATCTAAAATTAAATTAGGACTAATGGCAACTTCATCATAGATTGGACTAAGTAAAGTTGTAAGCTTATTTACTATATCTTTTTCAGCACTACTTTTTAAGCTCTGCTGGTCAGATGCAGTCATTTCACCAAACTCGTCTCCAGAAAACAATACATTGCTATCAGAATCCAAGATGGTAATATTTTCAAGCTTCAAATTATCAACTGCGTTTGAAAG
This sequence comes from Candidatus Epulonipiscium viviparus, assembly GCF_000171335.1. GTDB lineage: Bacteria > Bacillota > Clostridia > Lachnospirales > Cellulosilyticaceae > Epulonipiscioides > Epulonipiscioides viviparus. The sequence continues at coordinate 359 of NZ_ABEQ01000033.3, read as the reverse complement.
CAACCTAGCTATTCCCTCAATTTGATTATCACTAATTTGTCTATGGAGAGTAAGTACAACACTTGCTGAACTTTCCATTTGGGATGCAATAAAGGAATTTTTCTCTTCTGGTACATTAAGCTGTACAGTTGCTTCGGCTATTCCCTCCATACCCATCAATATGTTCTCAAGGTCTACTTGCTTTAAATAAATAAGCTTAGTTCTTTTTTCAGCTTCCGTGGTTGACATGGAATTTGTAATTGCATCATAAAAAGTGTAGTCTCCTCGAGGAACATTTTCACGAGTAAGAATTATTTTAGCGGTGTTTAAATCTTCTTCATTAACTTGTATGGTTCTTCCGTCAATTAATTCGTAAGTAA
>NZ_ABEQ01000034.3 GCF_000171335.1 Candidatus Epulonipiscium viviparus | reverse complement strand
CGGCAGGCGTATAAAGATGTTTTTGCATTGGCTTGGCCTAGCGTTGTGGAGAGAGTGCTAGTAAGTATGGTGAGTGCAGTAGATACAATGATGGTTGGAGGATTGGGGCCGCTGGCTATTGCTTCTATAGGCATTACGCAGCAACCTATATTGATATTGCTAGCAATCATATTTTCGCTAAATGTGGGTGTATTATCGATCGTCGCTCGCCGAGTGGGAGAGAAAGATTTTGAAGCTGCCAATAAGGTAGTAAGGCAGTCRATTTTATTGATTATCGTGTTGTCGATAATATTGTCAATCGTTGGAATGATATATTCGGAGACAGTGTTGATTTGGATGGGAGCAACGGCAGATGTATTGCCTGATGCAGTTACATATTTGAGAATAATCTTATGTGGATTTATGTTTAATGCCATAGGAATAAATATTAACTCAGCGCTACGAGGTGCGGGAAACACAAAGGTTTCGATGCGATCAAATATTACAGCAAACCTGGTCAATTTGGTATTAAACTTTATCTTGATAGAAGGGAGATTTGGAGCGCCAGCTTTGGGTGTTGCAGGTGCAGGAATAGCGACTATAATAGGYCAGTCGATTGCCTGCCTAATTTCGTTATCRGCGTTATTTAACAAAGATGCAGATCTAAAAATTTCGAAGGGTGATAGCTGGAAGCCAGAATTTGGTGTTTTAAAGAACGTTATAAAAATTAGTGGAGGAGCATTTGTTGATCAAATTTGTATGAGACTGGGATTTTTGATGTATGTGAGAATTGTTACATCGCTGGGAATGATGGCATATGCAACGCATCAAATTTGCATTATATTTGCTAATTTCTCATATAGCGTGGGAGAAGGTTTTTCGATCGCGGCATCATCATTGGTGGGAAGAAATCTTGGTGCAAAAAGACCCGATTTGTCAATTATATATGGAAAAATCACAGAAAGAATAGGTCTTGCGGTTTCGCTAATATTATGTGGCGTTTACTTTACATTTAGAGAGGAGTTATTTGCGCTATTTACTGAGGATGCGGAAGTGTTGGCCTTAGGCGTTACAGTTATGGTTATTGTTTCTATAGCGAATATTTTTCAGGTGCCACAAACGATTTTGTCGGGAGCCCTACGAGGTGCGGGCGATACGAAGTTTATTGCCAAAGTTGCATTGGTAAGCATTACAATTTTGAGGCCGATATGCACATATATCTATTGCTATCCATTGGGATTGGGATTGATAGGGGCTTGGTTGGCTATGATGACAGATCAATTTATACGATTAATGGCAACATATGTAAGATTTTCAAAAGGCGAATGGGTTAAATTAAGGGTATAAAAAAGATTCAGCCTCTCAGGGTAAAAATAGAGGGGCTGTTTTTATTTATTTGGGCAAAGAATTGATATATAGTTCAATAGCTTTAGACTTATTATCTTGAGATTCGGTGACCTGAATTTTACTTTTATAAACCTCGTATGTATATGCTTTATGCATAAGTCGTTGCATTCCATTTTCGTCGATGCACATTTCGCGTAAATCAAAGAAGTCTTCGCTTTTATTTAATGTCAACCGCAATGCGCAAAATATTGTATAGGCCGATTGGTCTAAAACAGTATAAATCGTTTCCTTATATAGTAACACCAAATTTCGAAAAATTATATGAGACATATTGATTACATCTGCATTAGAGATAAATCCGCCGGTGGCAAGATTGATAGAATCGAGGATATTGTCTTTTGTGGCATTACGCATCTCAGCAGTAGATAAAAAAATGGGCACCAGTGGAACTAGAAGGTTTTTTGCCATAGTGGATAATCCGTTTTTTATTCCCTGAAGATAGTTTTCGATAGGGTTTTGATCCGCAGGGCATAGGTGCTTAAAATTTTCGTATGTGACCATTTCAAAATAGTTACATATTGCAGACTGATTGAGCATACATAGAAATTCCTCATAAACATATTCAATAGCATACTTATATAGAAGAACATGTCCCTTTAGTTTAAATTCCGAATAAGTAGTTAGCCCTTTTGCTTCTAATAATTCCCAAATATATCTATGAAAATAGAACTGAGCATTGATKGCATCAGGATTTGCATAACTACTATAAAAATAGGCAGAAATTTCCTTAAACTCTAATTTTGGCATTTCATCACTACTTTCGTTTTTATTAAATATATGGCTGCTTTAGGCTTGGATATGCCTAATTTCTAAAATTTGCTGTGTATAAAAATTTGCGCATAATATCAAACTACATTATGTAGCAATATAAAAGGAGGAAAATTATGAATAAAACACAAGAGTTTTTAAATGATACGGTGGAAATGGCGAACATAATGACTGAGGACGCTAAAATTGAGATTAAAAAGCAAATTCAAAAGCAGAAACTGAAAAATGATGTAAATAGCTTTAAGCAGGAAATGGGAAGTTTTGTTCAAAATATTAAAGAGACTGTAACGGAAAAAATGCAAAAAGGAAAGGAAAAACTATAAAAAGAACAGCTGTATCTAGGGATGCCAAAGAGAATGTTCCGGCACTCCTAGATGCTAATTACTTTAACATAAATGTTGCAGATACGCTGTTTTGCGGACTATATGCGAAGCCAGATTGAAGAGTTTCTAATGCCAGTAAATCGATATTATCGGAGAACAAAAAGCCGTTAGATAGCTCGCCGTTTTGGTTAGTGGCAACAGTTTCATCAACTGCCCAGAAAAAATTATCCATATTAAGGAAATTATGAAAGTTACTGACCGTAGAAAATGGGTCAATAGAAGTGATAGAACTGTTAAAATCTCCGCCCAAAATTATATAATTGCCTAGTGCGTATTCGGCTTTGAGAAATGCTTCTATTATCACTAAAATTTCTGGAAAGTTGCCTAAATCTTGAATTTGAACATTTGCTAGAACCAATTCTGGGCCGGCCTGAGTTTTTAGGCGACTTACTAGCAATGCGTCGTCTGGTGCCGTCATTTCTTTGTGCCAAGGAAAATCCGTAGGTAGTTTGACTCGCGAACTTTCGGCTACTTGATATTTAGATAGTGTCATAAGATTTTGGTTAGTGATACCAAAATGACCGTTTATAGGTATTGCTAAGTAGTGGATTTTTAGATTGCTAGCGAATGCATAGCCATAATTTTGTAAAACATTTTTTAGCAAGTGAACTTGATTAGTATGTTGGCTTCTAGTAGAGTATTGATCGATTTCTTGTAGAAAAATAAAATCTGAATTTGCTATTAATAAATCATCAATGGCAAGTGCCATATTATTAATTATATGTTCAATAGGTGGTTCTTTTTGTTCATTAATTCCAGAACCTAAGTTATGCGTGATTATTGTAAAAGGTGTCTGACTTGCTAATGGATTGGATTTKGGATTGTTTAAAGTTTCCACGAATATAACATCTTCAGGATTATATTGAAATGCAGTAAGACTGCTAAAATATAAAATAACAATTACACTGATTATTAACAACACTATTGCTAATCTGTTAAAAGCTTGCCTCATGTATGTCACCCCTTCTTTATATGTTATTATACTCTATTTTATTCGAAAATAGCAATTTTTTATCGCAAAAAAAAGATTACGGAATGTCCGTAACCCAAGGTTAAAATTAATCTATTCTAAAGATTTGTGCACCAAGAGCAGTTAACTTTTTCTCAATATCTTCATATCCACGATCTATATAGCGTACGTTGTCTATTGTTGTAGTGCCTTTTGCGACTAATCCAGCTATAATCATGGCGGCGCCGGCTCTAAGATCTGTTGCAACTAAATTGGCCCCGTAGAGTGTGTCGACACCTTCTATGCTTGCTTTAGTTCCATCTATTGTGATGTTGGCACCCATCTTTCGYAACTCATCTACATATTGAAATCGATTATCAAAAATACTCTCGACTATTGTGCTTACCCCCTGAGCTTGCAAAAGTGATACCAACATTTGAGGTTGTAAATCGGTTGGAAAACCTGGATATGGAAGGGTAATTATTTGTGTTGCAGTAAGTTTTTGTTTCCATATTACTCTAATATAATCGTCGCCTTCTATTAAGGTTACTCCTATTTCTCGAAGCTTAGAAGTTAGCGAATCCATATGCTCGGGGATAATGTTTCTAACGCATATGTCGCCTTTAGTTGCAGCTGCGATAAGCATAAATGTTCCGGCTTCTATTTGATCTGGGACTATATTATAATGTCCTCCATGTAATTTTGATACACCTTTAATACGAATTACGTCTGTTCCAGCGCCGATAATTTTYGCTCCCATTTTATTTAAGAAGTTTGCGACATCTACTATGTGAGGTTCTTTTGCGGCATTTTCTATAGTGGTTGTTCCTTCTGCTAACACGGCGGCTAGCATTATATTGATMGTAGCTCCAACTGATACCATATCTAGGTAAATTCTTGTTCCRATAAGTCGATCAGCGTTTATTTTAATTATATTATCTTCTATTTCAATGTTGGCGCCCAGTGCTCTAAAGCCTTTGATATGTTGATCGATAGGGCGACCTCCAAAATCGCATCCTCCAGGCATCGCAACTTCTGCTTTCTTAAATCTTCCCAGTAGTGCTCCCAAAAGATAGTACGACGCTCTCATTTTGCTAATACATGGCTCTGTTGCCGAGTATTTGTATATTGTTGTTGCGTCTATCTCTAATGTATGGAGATCTAGAAATTTCGTAACTGCTCCCATCGAAACTATCGCTTCRTTGAGAATTGCGACATCATTGATATTAGGTAAATTTTCAATTATGGTAATACCTTCTACTAAAATTGTTGCGGGCAAGATAGCCACGGCCGCGTTTTTAGCACCACTAATTTTTACATCTCCCACTAGGCGTGTGTCACCCTGTATACATAATTTGCTCATCTAAAACACCTTCTTAATTTCTTTATTTTAATCACCCTTTGTGTATTTAGTAAGTTACATTATACCATCAATAGATAAAAATACCAAGATTTATTTGATCTGATTTGTGTAGGCATTAACAAAAAGCGGTTGCCGAAATCCTTCTATCTCTATTTTATACGTYGGAATTGCTTCTTCTGTCAAGAAAAATACACTATTTTGATTTTCGCGTGCATATCCTAAGGTGATATTTTTTATTATGGTATTTGGATTGATAAATTGATGCAAATTAAAAAGAACTTGATCCACTGCATAAATTTCAGCTTCATGAAAAAATTTTTCACTTACTTCACTTAATGTCATAGTACTCATAAATACACCATCATTGTTTATTTGCATATATAGATAACTATCAAATACAGGTAAACCACTATATACACTATAATATGTTACGTTGGCACCGTATGATACTAATTCATAAACAATATTTACTGTTTTTCCCAATAAATCGGCAGGAAATTTTTCATAATGTTCTTTTGCATATGATAATATTTTTTGTTTTGATAAAAGATCATCGCTATTTACACTTTTTTCAATAGCAAAATTGCGATAAATAATTTTATAGGTGCTAAAGCTGAGTGTTTCTAAGCCTTTTTTATATACGCGTTGTTGAGAATCGTATTCTGATTTATTTATAACATTTGTAATAGTGACACCCTCTCGTTTTTCACCAAAAAAATTATTAACAATACTATCACGAATGTTGGTAGTAATTCTCTTAGGAATTAAACTTATTTTTGGTTTTGCGCTATGATCTTTAGGAAGATCACTTTCGATGGTAATGTTATCTTGTTCTAAAAATTCGGTTATTCTTTCAATTCTATTTTGGTTTAAAGTATAGTTTTTAATATATTTATTATAATTTCCTACACCTAAAAATAAATTTGTAATAATAAAAATTATTAACAGATAATTTATGGTCTGTTTGTCGTTCATGTTTTATTATGGATAATACCAATCTCCTTTGTATTTTATGCCCCATTTGATATCGAGAGGTGTGTCGGCACCAGTTAGTTCATATACCAATTCTATGTTACTAAATACAGGTCGTTCTATACCAAGTCCTTTCAAGTTGCTATACATTTTATCAATTGGTGTTGAATATCCGGTAATTATATAATTAGGCTCATATGAAAAAATCTCTTCTACGCTATAGCTAAGCCATTGCGCATCCTTAATTACGCGGTCAATCACCCTAACACTCACCATTGCAGGAACGTCTAATATGTGTTTTAAGTTTTCTGATAGAACAACTGTTATATCTTGATATAACATATTAAAATAATAAATATAAGCGCCATTATCAATTTCTATATTACTTAGATATAGTTTATCCTTTATTGTGGGGCTAATCAAATTGTTTGCTTCTATAAACTCTAGCGCTATATTATATCCTTCTAAACGTGTTTGCGGAATCTTTTCTATAACAGGTCGTAAATTTTGGTAGGTGATAAGCCCAGAAGGTGCAATTGTTAAAATATTCTTGTTTTTTTCTGTAAATTCTATGGCACCACCCAAAAGAAGCTGCGTTTCTTTCATAATGGGTTTTTCAAATAGCTGGTCGGCTCTTCCTTCTATTTCTGCAAAATCCATATGCTCCAAAAAGTTTCGAAATAATATTTTTGAATATTCTAGTGGCATCGAGGGGCTGATGTTGGCCAGGAAAACATTTCCTAAAATATGTGGTGCTTTTATATCCTTAATACTAGGTTGATATCTAAGCGAAGTAGATTCTTCGTCATCTGAATTATTAAATAAATAGTATATATTTTCAAATTCCTGAGCTTTTTGAGGTAATTTTAATTCTATATAATATTCGGATGATTCGTTTATAAAAAAAATGCTATCATCTGAAAGAGTTTCGTCTTTTAGTGTTACAAAAATGCTGTCTATCTTATAATTATATTCAAGAGGAATGCTTTTGCCAATTATTTCGTTAATAGTTAGTGGCAGGCTATATTCGTATATGATGCCCCTTTGGTTATATAATTTACTAGTATCTTCTTGCTTATACTCCTGATCCAAAACATCCGGGATATTAAATAGTACTTTTTGTAGCTCCTCAACCATCAATTTATACTCTTGGTTTTTATTGGGAATTTTTAGACCTTTGGTATATAACCCACCTGTATTTAGCCAGATATATTTGGGGGTTATTGGAGTGAGGACGGCTTTGGTTTCGGCTTCAAAAAAAATATGGCTAAGAGGACCCCCCAGCCATAAATAAACAGTTTGAATTATACTAAGTGCGATAAACATACAGAGTAATAGTAGTTTTATATTTTTCATTTTTATTCCCCATGCTCTGGTAGTGGTGGTGGTGTTTCTACTAAATTACCTGGCAAGTCCCCGGGAGTACTTACTATATAATTTTTTATTTTCAATTTATGTTCTTCGGGTTGCCTATATATTTTAGTAACTATAGAGTTTGCTAGGTCAGCTTCAGTTAGTTTATCAAAGCCAGGATCGATTGCTGCTATTGTAGTTGATTGGGTGGGTAAATCTGGATGTGTATATTTTAATACTATGGTGTTGTCCTTTTCTTGCAAACTAAGAAGTTGATTAAAAGTTTGGGTGGCACCTACTGGTTCGAGTTCATATTTTTTGTAAACTTCATTGCCGCTGTAAATTGTAATAGATATTTGTGTTCCGGCACGTGCTTCTCCCATTAAGTTAATTTCCTTCTCAAAAGTAGTAACAAAAGAATCTGCCTGCAGTAATATTATAGGTTGGATTACTCTAACATATTCGTTTGCCATAAATTCTATAGAAGAATCGGTTTCCTTATATTTATTTGAATCCAATATTTGTTGGATTGTTTCCTGTTCTGCTGTTGCAAAAGCTTGGTTATTTACAAGTGTGATAGCACCCAGAATCATTATTCTTGCGATGTATCGATTGATTTTCATCGATTATGTCACCTCCTCTGCTTGTAATTCCTATTATAGCCGTTTTGTATTACGTGGGCATTACTTTGGAATAACTTTTATTTTACAGTTATTCCAAAAAATCATAGTCYAAATTTAAAGCATTGAAGGTRATGATGACAGTAGTTCCATGACCGAGTGCGCTCTCCATTTTGATGCTCCCGCCATGAAGTTCGACCATTTCTTTTGCGATAGACAATCCAAGACCAGTGCCTCCCATTTTGCGAGAACGAGCTTTGTCGGCTCTATAAAATCGCTCAAAGATTCTTTCGAGGTCTTTTTTGCTCATTCCAATTCCTGTATCTTTAACTTTGATCACTACTTGCTGGTCGTTAGAAGATAGATTGATTTTGATTTGTCCGTTATCTTCTGTATATTTTATTGCATTTGACAAAATGTTGTGAAACACCTGACCAATGCGAGCCGGGTCTCCTTCTATCAAATATTCTTTGTTTTTGTTGTAGCTCAGCTTTATCTGGTGATGCTTACACTTTGCTTGTATCGCTTGTGCTCGTATCGTATCCAACAAAAGAGAATAGATATCCATCACTTGTATATTTAGCTGCATTTGCTTGTTGTCTATTTTAGACAGCTCCAGCAGATCATGGACTAGTGTCGTCATTCTATCTGTTTCTTTTTCCATAACTGATAAAAAGTCTAGCGCTGTTTCTTTTTCGTCGATTGCTCCGCTAATTAATGTTTCGGTATATGTTTTTATTGTGGTTAGAGGAGTTCTAAGCTCGTGCGATACGTTGGCTACAAAGTCTTTGCGCATTTGATCAAGCTTTTGCTGACTGGTAACATCTTGCATTACCACTGTTAGCCCTTCTTTTTCTCCGTGACTGCTCTCATATGATGCAAAATGAAAGCTTATAAATTTATCTCCAATATTCATCATAATGCCTTGTTTATATTGTTCGTCATCTTCTAAAATATTGTCAAACGAAACGTCTAATCCAAATTTTGGAAATATAAAATCAAAGCGATGGTCAATTGTGGATTGGCCAATCATATCATAACTAACAGAATTTGCATGAATTAATACGCCCTGCCGATTAAATGCCAATACGCCATCTGCTAAATTTTCTAAAATTCGTTCCAATTTATTTTTCTCGCTAGAAATATCAAGCAATGTTCGTCGAAGTTCTTGAGCCATTTGGTTAAAGCTCATTGTGAGTTGACCTATTTCATCGCTGGATTCGTTTGGAATTTTTTTAAACGCTCCCTCTTGTAGTAATTTAGCGCTTCTGGTTAGGGCCTTAATTGGTTGTGTGATCATTCTGGCAAATATTGCGCTAAATGCTCCGGCCAATGCCAATGCAACAAGTGTTCCCATTCCTAGAGTACTCATAACTGTATCAACGTTTGCGTAAATTTCTGCTGTATCCGAAATAACATATATAATTGCCTTGATTTCTCCTGTTTCGTAATTGCGAATAGGAAGTGCGTGTTCTAATGTACTTTGAGAGTTATGGCCACCATTTGCCAGGTAAATCCAGTTTGATGTGGCCATTTTATGTGTGGAAAGGGTCTCATTCACAACTCCTGCAAATCCATTTTTATGAGTTCCCGGTACATAGTCTCCTCGTTTAAATTGTGTGCCCAATGCAATTTCTACGAATCCTTGATTGTTGAGAATATATATATCTGTTTCTTCGCCTATTGTTGTCAAATTTTGAAGCTTTGAAATAAGCAAATCTCGGTCTTTTATTAGGTCCACATTACCCTCAAAATCCAGTATTTCTTTCACAGAAACAGCAATTCCTTCTGTTTTTATRCGCATCTTATTAAAATATTGCTCTTCTATTTGAAATATAATTACACTGCCGCTTGCKATCATTATAACTAACACAACACTCAAATATATTCCTATGATTTTGCACTGAATTCCAATTTTCATTTTAACCTCTAAAGTAATAGCCAACACCACGCTTGGTTAAGACATATGTTGCCTTGGCAGGATCATCCTCAACTTTTTCACGAAGTCTTCGTACGGTTACATCAACGGTTCTAACATCTCCAAAATATTCAAAGCCCCATACCTTTTCAAGAAGAATTTCTCGAGTGAAAACTTTGCCTTTTTGCATTGCCAAAAATTTTAGTAATTCAAATTCTCTAAGTGTTAAATCAATGATTTTACCAGATTTTGTAACTTCATATTTTTCCAAATTGATTCTCAAGTTGCCTTCTACAATGGTGTTTTCGTCAAGAGGCTCTGGAATGCGTATTTCTTCATGAGAAGTTCCTCGTCTTAGTTGTGCCTTAACTCTGGCAATAAGTTCTCTCATTCCAAAAGGTTTTGTGATATAGTCATCTGCGCCTAATTCAAGCCCAACAACTTTATCAATTTCTTCTGCTTTTGCAGTAAGCATAATTATAGGCATATTCTTGGTTTTGCGAACCAGCTTGCATACAGAAAGCCCATCCATTTTAGGCATCATAATGTCCAATAGCACGATATCTGGATTGGTTGTCAAAATCATTTCTAATCCTTCTTCTCCATCATAAGCAACTAAAACTTCATAGCCTTCTTTTTCTAAATTATACTTGATAATATCAGAAATAGCTTTTTCGTCTTCTACTACAACTACTTTTGGCATATCATATTTTGCTCCTTTTCTCACGAGTTTTGTTTACTCTTACTCTATATATGTGATAAATTCTCTAGCGTCATTTTTATTTGTAAGTGCCACGTCAATTAAAGGCACGTCAATCGTAACTTCAATGACTGAATTTAAAACAACAACCCCATTTTTTATCTTAGGATTATTCTTTGTAATTTCGTCTCTATTTATTCTAAGACTTTCTGCAATTTCCCACAATGTATCACCTGCTCTAACTTTATATTCCACTTTAGCAGGTACAGATTGCGCTGCTGCAGCAACAAGTTCATCAAAACTCATAAGCGATTTCGTAGTTGTAAAATATGGTTTGGTGGTAAGTTTTGTAACAAACTCAGACGGTTGGTCCGATCCATAGTATTTAATGGTAAGAGCACTAAGAAGATCATCGAGCATTTCGTCAGATTCGATGATTCCTACTAAAGTATCACCAGCATATAGCTCTCGAAACTCTATCATAAATCCGAGATGTTCTCGTAAATAGGTGATAAGATAATTGGAAGTGATTTTGTTGCTATTAAGCATTTTGAATGGGAATATCTTAACCTCGTTCATATATTCTAATTTTACATCGGAATCATATTGTTGCCTCACTTGTGCAAGAACAACTTCTAAACTTTCGTCAAAGACTTCTTTTGATTCTACTACACCAACATTGTGCCCGGCTACTTGTATCATATAGCCGTTTGGAATAATAATAATTATAGCGAATATAACTAATAACGCAATTATAGTATTAAAAATTATTTTATTTCGTTTGCGTTTTGCCTTAACTTCGCTCAGGTAGTTTAACCTTTTTTTCATAATGGTTCCCCTTTTTGGTTTTATTTTAGCAAAAACAGCAGTAACTATCAAGCTTTTTATGTGTCATAAATATTTTATACCTTGATTGGATATAATTATTGCGATAGAATGATGTGGCAAATATTTTGAAAGGGAGATATTGATGCAGATAAATATTATGGCACCAAATTTTGCTATGATAGCAGAGCGATTAAAAGAAAGTTATCCAGAAGTGACTGTTGCTTTTGGAGAAAATAATTTAGAGAATGCAGATATTATGTTTGGAATAGGAAAAATAGAAAGGTTGCCAAATCTACAAAATCTCAAATTTGTTCAGTTGCAGTCTGCTGGGTTTGATTTCTTGTTAGAGCATAAGAATCTAAAGCATATTAAGTTTGCTAGTGCTAGTGGGGCATATAACGATTCGATTTCCGAGCATATGTTGGCAATGAATTTGATTTTATTTAGGCATTTTAATATTCATAGAGATTTTCAAAAAATGGGTGTGTGGCAAAAATGGGAAAATGTGCCAGCTGTTCGTCTTATCAAATATTCAACAGTGTTGATAATAGGAATGGGTGAAATAGGAGGCGCATATGCGAAGTTGGTAAAATCGATGGGCGCATATGTAATAGGAGTAAGACGTTCTAATCTAGGGAAGCCAGATTATGCAGATGAAGTCTACTTGATTGATAAGTTGGACGATCTTCTTCCGAGAGCGGATGTAGTTGCGATCGCAGCGCCGCTTAATGATGAAACAAAACATTTGATTGATGTKGCGGCCATTGCCAAAATGAAAGACAACGCAATTTTGATAAATATAGCTAGAGGAGCAATAGTGGATACCGAAGCTCTGTGTGATGGATTAGAAAACGGAAAGCTTGCTGGAGCGGCATTGGATGTAACAGATCCCGAGCCATTGCCAGCAGATCACAGACTTTGGGGTATCAAATCTGCTATTATCTCACCTCATTGTGCGGGCGGAGCAGGAAAAACTGGCATACAAGAAGCGATAATAGAAATTTTTTTACAAAACGTAGCTAGATTTATTGCAGGAAAAAAATTAATTAACGAAATTACGATATAATAAAGAGGAATAGATATGAATCAACTAAAAAAATTTATGGCAGAGCTGGTTGCGCAGGGAGTTGCCATAGCATTTTCTGGAGGAGTAGATAGCTCGCTGTTGCTTAAAGTAGCTGCAGAAGAAGGCAAAAAGTTGGGAGTCTTGGTGCATGCGGTAACATTTGAAACAAGCTTGCATCCCAAAGCGGATCTTGAAATTGCGGCAAAAGTTGCAGAAGAAGTTGGGGCAATTCACAAAGTAATATTTATAGATGAGCTCACAAAAGCAGAGATAATAGAAAATCCGATAGACAGATGTTATCATTGTAAAAGATTTTTATTTGAGGAACTGATCGATTATACTGCGAAGCATAATTTAAAATACGCTGTGGATGGCACAAACTTAGATGATCTATCTCAGTATCGTCCGGGGATTAGGGCATTGGAAGAGTTGGGAATAATTAGCCCTCTTGCAAAATTAAAAATCGATAAAGCAACAGTAAGAAAATATGCACAGCAAATGGGGTTGAGCGTTTATAATAGGCCGAGTGCACCTTGCTTGGCAACGAGAATTCCATATAATACCAAATTGGATATGAAAGTACTGGAGAAAATTGATACTGCAGAAGCTTTTTTAAAAGATCTAGGGTTTGCCAAGAATCGTGTGAGACTGCATGATAATATCATTCGAATAGAAATAGATTCAACAGATATTAATTCTGCCGTGGCGCATCGTGAAGATATCGTTACGCGTTTTAAACAGTTGGGGTTTTTGTATATAACGTTAGATTTAGAAGGCTTTAGAAGTGGAAGTATGGATATACATTTGCAGAAAGGATAAATTGGTATCAATGGATATAAGTAAAATTTTGAAAGAAGTAAAGTCTGGTGCTGTTTCTATAGAAGAGGCAGAAAAGGCGTTAAAGCATTTGCCATTTAAAGATATGGGCTTTGCGAGAATCGATCACCACAGAAAGTTGCGAAGTGGATTTGGAGAAGTAATTTTCTGTGAAGGTAAAAGTGATGAGCATCTTGTTAAAATATACAAGCATTTTGTAGCAGAAAAAATAGAAGTGCTGGGAACTAGGGCAACTGAAAAACAATATCTTGCAGTGGCGCAAGAAGTTGAAGACGTAATATACGAACCAGTCTCTAGAATTTTAAAATTAGAAACGGTAGAGAAAAATCATACAGGAATGGTGGCAGTCTGTACAGGAGGGACAAGTGATATACCGGTTGCAGAAGAAGCTGCGCAAGTTGCAGAGTTTTTTGGAAGCCGAGTATTGCGTGTTTATGATGTGGGAGTTGCAGGCATTCATAGATTATTTTCTAAAATAGAAGAAATTAATAAGGCAAACTGTATAATTGCTGTTGCGGGAATGGAAGGAGCGTTGCCTGGCGTATTAGCAGGAATGGTAGATAAGCCTGTGATAGCAGTGCCAACATCAATAGGGTATGGAGCAAACTTTAAAGGGATCTCAGCGTTGTTGACCATGTTAAATTCTTGTGCCGAAGGAATCAGTGTTGTAAATATAGATAACGGATTTGGGGCAGGATATCTAGGTACGCAAATCAATAGATTAATTGTAAATGCGGCAAAATAAAAATATGACGAATGGAGAATTACTATGATATTATACTTTGAATGTTTCAGTGGAATAAGCGGAGATATGAGCGTTGCTAGTTTGTTGGATTTGGGAGCTGATAAGCAAGTGTTGCTTGATGCATTAGATAGCCTCAATATTGATGGATACAAATTGGAAATAGATACCAGTAGCAAATGCGGAATTTTTGGAACTAGCTTTAATGTCGCATTGGCAGATGGAAGGCATCCAGATTATATAGGAGAAAACGATCATTATCACCATGTTTCAGAAGCAGTAGATGAAGATTCTAGCAAAGCCGAAGAAGAGAAGGACACAGAAGTAGAAGAGACACAAAATAATAAGTCAGAAAAACACAACCATAGTCACCATACGCATCGTAACCTAGCGGATATCACAAAAATCATTGATGAAAGTGGAATAACAGATAACGCAAAAACTATTGCAAAATCGATATTTGGCTTTATTGCTAGAGCCGAAGCAAAAGCTCATAACAAAACGATGAACGAAATACATTTTCATGAAGTAGGGGCAGTGGACTCTATAGTGGATGTAGTAAGCGTGGCGGTATGTATAGATAATATAGGCATAAGCAAAATAGCAGCATCAACAGTTTATGAAGGGACAGGATTTGTGCAATGTGCACATGGAATTATGCCAGTGCCAGTACCTGCAGTAGTGAATATATTTCAGGAAAGTGGTCTAAATATGAGAATCACAGAAACAAGAAGTGAAATGGTAACACCAACTGGCGCAGCCGTGCTTGCAGCATTGGTAAATATTGATGAACTTCCAAATGATTTTAAAATTGTAAAAACAGGAATTGGTGTGGGTCAAAAGGATTTTCCAAATGCCAATATTCTTAGAACAATGTTAATAGAAGAAACTAAAAAAAAAGCTGTGTAGATAGTCTATGGATGCTAGAAACAAATATAGATGATAGCACGAGTGAAAATCTCGGCTTTGTTCTTGAACAATTGTTTGAACTAGGAATTAATGATGCATATTTTACGTCTATACAAATGAAAAAAAATAGACCAGCTATAAAACTTAGTGTCCTTTGTAAACTTGAAAAGATAGAGCAAGTCGAGAATTTTGTGTTTAAACATTTATCAACAATAGGCATTAGAAAATATAAAGTTGATAGAACCATTTTGAAAAGAGAAATAAAGAAGGTGAAGTCAAGTTTTGGTAGATGTAGAGTTAAAGTTGTGACGCACCAAAATGAGACATATGTATACCCCGAATATGAAGATGTTAAAAAAATTTCACTAAAGTATGATCTTTCTTTTAACGAAGTATATAATAGAATAAAAAATGAAATAAAAATATAATAAAAAAAGTACAATGAACTCTGGTATGAATATGTGCTGGAGTTAGCCTTTTTGGATATATTTAAAAAATAATTGGAAAAATATAGACGTTTTTTTGAAAAATGTGATATAATTAAAGAAAAAAATATATAATTATATTAATAACAATGAAAGGAAGTGTCTATATGATAAAAACATCGCCTGCATCAGAAGTAAAGAAAAAAAAACAAGAACAAATGCAAATTCAAGAAAAAATCAGTAAGTTAAGAATACAAAAAATGCGACAAGAACAAATTAAAGATAGTATACAAGAATGGAAAGATGTAATTACATCAAGTACTAAAGTAAAATTAGAAATTTCAGACAGCAAGGTGAGTTATGTATCAACTATATCTTCCTGGGAAGAAAAGCAAATAATTATTGCATTGCCACAAGAAAAACCATTAGATACTAATCATATGTATGYTATTCAATTTAAAGTTGGAGAGTCGTTGTTATTAGCTAATGTGAATGCAACAAATAAAATTTTAAAATACCCAAATGTATTTTATGTATTAGAACTAATTTCGCCCATACATAAAAAACAATCTAGAGAACATTTTAGATTAGAAGCAAAAATTGAACTAATGATATATTTGCCAGAACCCGATATTAGAGATGAATATTTTGAAGAATCGGAGCTGATGTTGAGCGTTATGACAATGGATATATCGGCCGGAGGAGTTAAATTTGCAACTAATAAAATAATAGAAGATGATACAATAATCGATATAGATTTTATATTATTAAATAATCAATACCATTTAAAAGGAAGGGTTTTAACTCACTTTGAAGAAAGTAAAGAAAAAGATACTGTATATAGAGTAGCATTTATTAATGTAGAATATCGTAAACAAGAAAAGTTAATATATGATATTTTATTGTATCAACGACAGACCTTAAGTAAAACTGCTAGAAATGATAATAAATTATCGAAATCTCAAGTTAAAAGTAAATTTAAAAGATAATAAAGGAGAGAGATTATGAGAAGCGTACCAACTATAAGGTTAAAAGAAGATAGTGAGCTAGCATTAGATGTATTGGGTGAAACAGGTGAAATGATATTTCCTCGCGGGACTAGGCTTACTAAAGCACAGTTAGGAAAATTGAAGGACGAAAAAGTAGCGTCTGTCTATATTACAGATGAATATTGTTTTACAGCGGCTAATCCTAAGTATATTGCTGATTCTGGGCATATGATGAACAAAATTGCAACGCTCAAAAAAATGATTGCGATTACAGCTGTTGGACTAGCTACTAATGAAGCTTTGATTGGAACAATAGAACTTGTTAATGAGATTGTGCAATACTACTATACAAATAGGAATGAATTGGATATAGTATATGAGGATGCAAAAATAGAAGGAAACGCAACAGAAGAAAAAATAGTGTATATCGCTATGATAAGTACTTTGTTTGCGCTAAAATTAGGACTAAACCCGAGAGCAACTGCGGCGGTGTGTTTGGCGGCATTGCTAAAAGATGTTTCGCTTGTAACGCCGAATATTAAGTGGATTAGTGGAGAAAATAATAAACATCATCCCAAAAAATCGTATGAGTATTTAAAAGAAAAATACAATCTTCCTGAGGATGTTTTGGGTATAATATTGGCTCACGAAGAATTATATGATGGCTCTGGATATCCAAACCGGTTGAAGGGTGAAACTATTCCAAAAGGAGCTCGAATTATTTCCATAATAGAATCGTATTACAATATAAAGCAGCAACTAAAAGAACATTGCTTAACTTTGGAAGCCGATTTTGTTAAGAAGACATTGTCATTAGATCCACATTATTTGGAAATCTTTAGAGAAAATACCAATGTATATGAACCAGACACTTTGGTGGAGCTAACCAATGGAGACATTGCAGTTGTAACAGAAGAAAGTTCTGTAAATATTTTTCAGCCTAATGTGAGAATAGTTAAAAGTGTAAATTACCCAAAAGACTCAGAGATATGTCTAGCAAAAATGTTTAATGTTAATATACAAAAAATTGTATTTTATGTAGAGTAAGTTATTTCTTTAAATTATACTGTTCAAACTTTAAGTGGATAGTTTGTTGACACAGATTTTTCGAGTAATGAAAAGAAGTTTACAGAAAGCTCTTTATGAGGTATACTAACATGAGCTGATATTGAGGATTAAAAACAGTAGAACAAATTTCCCTTAATTTACTAATTATAAATAAGATTTTAAAGGAGGAGCCAGATGCCTGAACAATATAATAATGGGACATTAGAAGAAGTAATGATATTGAAAATTGATTACAATGGTACAATTGTTGCAGCGAATGAATATGCTCAAAAACGATTAGGGTTGAACGACAAAGAGGACCGATTTCGAGATATAATCTTGTATAAAAACGTGGAGAGTGTAGATACTGTTTGGAAAAAGATAAGAGATACAAACAACAAGAGTAGTATAGATATGACATTTAAATCAAGAGATGAAGAACTAATCTATACTGTATGTACAGTTGAAAAAAATACAAATAAACAAGAAATAGAATTATCAGCTATAGATATTAAAAAATATGATCTAATTCAGAAAAATAATAGATATACAAAAAAATTACATTCAAATGTATCTGATTTAGAGAAAGCMTTGAATAAAAAATACCGAGAATTAAGTACAGCCATAGAAATAGAAAATTTTTATATCGAAGAT
This sequence comes from Candidatus Epulonipiscium viviparus, assembly GCF_000171335.1. Classification (GTDB taxonomy): domain Bacteria; phylum Bacillota; class Clostridia; order Lachnospirales; family Cellulosilyticaceae; genus Epulonipiscioides; species Epulonipiscioides viviparus. Next base: position 10,373 of record NZ_ABEQ01000034.3, on the reverse strand, counting down.
GACACTCCAACTGTATTGTACAAGTTAAACATAAAAACAGGTGCGATAGAAAAGTCTCAAGCCTCTACAAAAATTCGTGAATTATTAAATCAAAATGCATTTTTTTTAGAAAATCACAAGAATATTGATATTTACTCTTATTCCAAAATATGTAGTTATCATGAAGAGGCTCTAAAAACTAATAAATTTGAATATAGTATGGAAATTCGATATAACCATTCGGTTCGTGGAAATATTTGGATATATTTGATGGTAAAATACTTTAGACCTGCAAATAGTGATCTGATGAACATTCTTGTAACAATGGTTGATATAAATGAAGAAAAAAATAGTGAAGAACAGTCTATGAGCTTGCTATATGATCCAGTGACAGGAAGTCCGAATAAAAATTTCTTCATTAGATATTTCAATGAGCACAAAGATACCAAGTTAGCGTTTATTTATTTAGATGCAGATAATTTTAAATCGATAAATGATTCATTTGGGAGAGCTTTTGGTGATGCCGTTCTAAATGAAATAATAAAGAGAGTTAATGGTATAAAACATGATAAATTTATTATAGGTAGATGTTTTGCAGATGAATTTTTAATAGTAATAGAAGATTTTGAAGATGAAAATGAAATCAACGATTTTATGATGGTTCTGTCACAAATATTTGATGAGCCATTTACTAATTCGGGAGTAAGCTTTGGTGTATCTTATAGTGCGGGAATCTCTGTTTATCCAAAAGATGGGAAAAATTTTGAAGATATATTAAATAATGCTGATATTGCTATGCATCGAGTAAAAGCAGAAGGCAAGCGTAACTTTGTTTTTTATAACCCATCGTTTAAACAAACAGTACTTGAAAAAATGTATATGGAAAGTGATCTTAGAGAAGGTATAAAAAATAACGAATTTTCTTTGTATTATCAGCCTCAGGTAGACATGCTAACAAATAAAGTGCGTGGATTTGAAGCTTTAATTAGATGGCTTAAGCCAGATGGAAGAATTATTCCGCCATTTAAATTTATTACAAGTGCAGAAGAAACAGGGCTTATGATTCCTATGGGAGCTTGGATTATTGAAGAAGCTTGTAAATTTATTAATAAATTAAGAGATGCGGGATATGAAAACGTTCATGTTGCCGTTAATATTTCTGCTGTGCAAATTACTCAAAAGAGCTTTGTTCCAGAATTGCGTGAAATAGTAGAGCGGACTAAAGTGAATACCAAGCAACTGCATATAGAAATTACAGAGACTATATTGATGAAAGATATAAAAACTAATACTGCAAAGATTAGAAAATTGCAAGACATGGGGATTATAATCGCTTTGGATGATTTTGGAACGGGATATTCGTCTTTAACTTATCTCAAGCAGCTGCCAATTGATGTGTTAAAAATTGAAAAAAGTTTTGTAGATGATATTGGTACCGGAAGAAAAAATCTTGTAGGACCAATAATAAATTTGGGACATGAATTGGATCTGGAGGTTGTGGCAGAAGGAGTAGAAGAGCGTGAGCAGTTAGATTATTTGCTATCTTATAATTGCGATATACTGCAAGGATATATTGTTAGCAAACCAATGCCAGAAGATGAAGTTATGGCGTTTTTGGAAAGTGAATATGCGCCAGAAAAAACTAAGAAATAAAAAATAGCGTAGTGAATAGTGCAGTGCACTGTTCGACTACCTACAAAATAATACTAAAAGGGGGAATTTTGTAATGAAAAATTATACAGAAAATGAAATTGAAAAAAGTATTTATACGTATCAGTCTGTAATCTTATTAGATCCCAATATGCGTATAAAATTAATTGATGAGAACACTACTTATGGTGTTAAACTTGCAAACTGGCAAGAAAGCAATTTGCTGCTAGAACTTCGTCAAACCAATATCAATCTTAACTTGTCTAAAAAGCATACTATTAATATGCTAACAAGCCATTCTACTTTTGTTGCAAATGTTTCGATTGTAAAAAAGATTCCGCAAGACAAATCTACTTTTTATATGGCACAAATTATTTCGCCTATTCATCAAAAAAGACAGAGAAACCATTTTAGGCAAGAGGCAACGGTACCGGTAACATTGATTGTTATTGCAGAAAAAAATTCTAAGGTTAAGCCGCCACCACCAATCAAAGGTATTACTATTGATATCTCTGCAGGTGGATTGAAGTTTACTAGTATAACAAAAATTGTTCCTCCATTAAATGTATACATAAACTTTAGTTTTCATAATCTGCGTCTTACTCTAAAGGGRAGAATTTTGGAACACTTCGAGGAAGTTGATACACATCAATTTATATATAGAGTTGCGTTTAAAGATATTGATACAGAAACACAGCAGAAATTAGAGAAAAATATTTTGGAATATGGCTCATCAAGGCGTTATAAGTGAAACTATTGCTATGTCATAAGAGCTATACACATACAAAGAACTGTTTTATAGTTTTGCCGCAACGTTTTTACTTGCTGCAAAAACAACAAGGAGCAGTTTATTCCTTGCATTTGCAGCAAATATAAATTTGTTTATAACTTAATTTTGCATGATATAATTGATAAATGTTTTTGCAGCATCCATTCTTTCACTGTTTGCAACCACTCCTATAATCATATCATCATGGATAAAATTATAACTATCGAGGTATACTGAATCTTGTGGAATAGTTAGTCCGATCGGAATCGGATTTTCCATAGTTTCTGGTTTGGTAGGGTCGATTTTAGCCATTTCTTCGTCGGGCATGCTTGCTGCCACGTCTGGATTTTCCAATAAATATTGATCGACATAGAATAAGTTATCTTTGTATTGCTCCATCTCTTGGGCACTAAATATAGTATTGAGATCTATATACATACCTGTTCCGATCATTGTGAGATATGTAAATGTGTCTGCAGCAAATGCGTCGATAGCCCTTGATGCTATTAGTCCAATTAATTTTTGCTGCGCTGCTACATAGTTCATATCTTGATGCTCGTGGTCCAAAAGCGTTGTAGCATCAAAATCGAAGTCATATTCGTCTGTTGATAATCCAAAATATTCCGCAATATCAGAAACAAATTGATCTGTTACATCTTCGGTTTCAAAAGCATTTATCATTGTTACATTAACCGCGACGGGAAGTTGTGTAACAAAATTGTAGATTAAGCTTCCAAATATCCAAACTACAGCAACTGTAGTGAGTACATGAACTTTGTAGTAATACCAGTAATAATCTACTTTTACTTTAAAAGGAGCAGTTTTGATTTGTGCTCGTGCTTCTTTAAACTCATCCATTACCATGATAACACCTCATCTTTTCTTTTGTTCTTATTATATCAAAAACGTTTATAAAAATCTAGAATCTCGTTTTATTTGTTAATTATTCGTAATAATGATGTTGCGAGTTGAGCCCAGGTTACATTAGAATCGGGGTTGTATTTTGTTGGAATGATTCCTAATTCAAAAAGTCTATTGATTGCTTCCTGTCCCATAGTCTCTGTCTCTATTTTAAGATTGAGATATTCTGCAACTCCATTATATATGCTGATTGCTATTTTATCTAAAAAAGCATCGTTTGATAAAAGTGCTTCTTCTTCTGGATTGGATACAAATCCTATCTCAACTAAAATGGCAGGCATCTTGGTTTCTCGCAATACCGAAAAATTGCCAACTTTAACCCCTCTGTCGTTAAATCCTGTTGCCGCTATAAGATGTTTTTGAACATCTTGTGCAAGTGGATAGCTTTTGCCTACTTTAGAATAGACATAAGTTTCGACACCTCTTGCAGTGTTGTTAGTTGCTGAATTTGCGTGTACGCTGATAAAATATTCTGCTCCTTTGTTGTTTGCCAATGTGCTTCTTTCCATTAATGTAAGATACGTATCACTGTTTCTTGTTAGCAATGCTTCGATACCGGCCAAAGCTAAAAGTTCGGCAAGTTTTCTTGCTACTTTTAATACGATATTCTTTTCATATAGACCGCTATGCCCAACGGCGCCAGAGTCGTTTCCTCCATGCCCCGCGTCTACTACTATTAACATAATGATTCACCCTCCTATACTTTTTAATATATAGTATGCGTAATGGGACAAAATTGTTAATAAAAATTGAAAATATTTTGCTGTTAGCGATAAATATAGTCGCAGAATATATAATATGAAGTATAAGAGTAAAGTTGTATAATTTGGTTTTGCGATAATTGTTAGTTGACTTATTTAGCGAGGTATAGTAGTATTTATGAATAAAATATTACGAAGGGTGTGGAGTATGGATAAGAAAGCTAAAAGAATTGGGATGTCTGTATTTGGAATAGTTTTAGTGGGAGTTGCAGTGGGAATGTTTAAGAGGGCGGCATTTGGAATAGATCCATACCAGACTTTTATGTCGGGGCTTAACGCTATCATTCCAATAAGTTTTGGAACATTGTTTACCTTAGTAAGTGTCGTATTTTTTGTCTTTGTTGCTGTTGTTGACAGGCGATATATAGGCATCACAACTTTTGTAAATTGGTTTTTGCTAGGATACATAATCGAATTTAGTCATGCTGCGCTATTGAGTGCTTTTCCGGAAATGAGTGTATTGGCAAGAGTTATATTATTGGTGGCTGCTATAGTTTTGCTCTGCTTTGCAACGTCGTTTTACTTTGTGTCAAATCTTGGTGTTTCTGTATATGATGCTACAGCGTTGATCATGGCAAACAAATGGAAGCTGATGCCTTTTAAATATTGCAGAATAGCAACGGATTTGGTATGCGTAATGGTTGGGCTTGCGTGCTTTGCTATTGCTAATCAATCGTGGTCCCAAATCTTAGGCGCGGTGAACGTAGGAACGGTTATTACGGCATTTTGTATGGGACCGTTGGTCGACTTCTTTGTTAAAACTTGTGCGAAGCCATTTTTAGAGCGAAAGTAAAGATCTTATGATCTAGCGATTTTCTTATTGAACATTACAGTGGTTGTAATAAGAAGAATAGCCAACGCGGCTGTATAAATTGGATAAAGCTCCACTCCAATTTCGGTTGCTAAAACTCCAAACAGAGCTGGCATCAAGAGTAACCCTGTATATGCTCCGGCCATTTCTAATCCGATAATTGCTTGAGAATATTGCGCTCCAAAGTTGTCTGGTGTAGAGTGAATTATAGAAGGATAGATAGGTGCGCATCCTAAGCCGATCAGCAGTAGACCAGCAAGTGTCGTTGCATTAAAGAATAGCATAACGCAGCCAAGGGCAATGACAGATTCTCCCAATAGGATCATTTTTTGGTCGCCAAATTTATTTGCTATAAAGCCGCTAGCAAATCGTCCTGCAGTAATCCCGATAAAAAAGTATGATGTAAATCGGGCTGCGACGTCGGCATCGATGCCTTTGGCATAAACAAAGTAACTGCTAGCCCATGCACCCACTGTTGCCTCGATTGCGCAATAACAAAAGAAATTCATAAGGATTAATTTGACACCTTTGATTTGTAATAACTGACTAATCTTAAATGATTCTCTATTTTCTGTGGCTGATGCGACAGCGCCATTTCTCGTAGCCACTTTTTTAAATAGCGGCATGGCGGTTAACACGACAAAAAGTATGGCTACTTGTAATGCGGCAACTGTGGCATAGCCTTGTCGATAGTCAGATGTATTGGCAAGCGAAATACTCATTATGTATGGACTAATAGATACTCCAACTCCCCAAAAGCAGTGTAGCCAACTCATATGGGAAGATTTATAATGTAAGGCAACAAAGTTGTTAACTGCAGCGTCGATGGCACCTGCTGCTAACCCATAAGGTAGTGAAATTAGACATAGCACCCAAAACGAGTCGACAACCGCATAGGCCGCAATCGATATTGCAGAAAGTAACACGCTTGCTGCAACAACACGTCCTACACCAAATTTATTTGTGAGCCAGTCGGAATATAAGCTAGATATTATGGTGCCAAATGATGTRATGACACTGAGTATGCTCATATATGATATTAAGACATCGAAATTCAGTTGCATTATTGGCCAAGCCGTTCCAAGAAGCGAATCTGGCAGCCCTAGACTTATAAATACCAAATAYARAATTGCTAATAACGAAAAATACATGTGCTCCTCCTTAATTTGTACATAAAAAATAACCTTCTAGCTAGATTATTCCGGCACAGAAGGTTATATTACAAAATTATTTAACAATTACTCCGTCGAGATCCCAAAGGTCTTCCCAATCATTTGCGCCTTCCCAAAGGAATACTTGCCCCTTAATAAGACGATTGTTTTTGTCTAGGCCTTCGATAGTTTTCATTTCTGCTTCTGTGAGCGGATCTTCGGTGATACATTTTAGGTTGCTAGTGTAGAATGCTTCTTCTGTTGCAAAAGGAATAGGCACTTGCCCACGTTGCGCAGCCCATTTTAAACACACTACAGCTGGGTGGATGTTGTGAGCCTTTGCGATTGCTTGGATTTCTGGCTCGTTGATGTCTGTAATGTCTGTTGCAGTGGTATCTCTTTCCGGACGCTCTGGAGATCCGATAGGGCAAAATGCAATTGGAAGAATATCTTGCCCTCTGAGATAGTTGAACAAAGCTGGCTGCGGGAAGCATGGGTGCAGCTCCATCTCGATTGCTACTGGCTTGATTCTACACAAAGGCAATACTGCTTTGAGTTTAGGAATTGTCATGTTACTCATACCAATAGATTTTACAAGACCCATATCCACTAATTTTTCACATTGCTGCCAGGTTTTCATAAATTCCTCGACGCTAAACGGTTTTGAATCTGGGTTTCTAGAGTCTACATCGCAACCAGGCGCGTGATAGTTAGGGAAAGGCCAGTGGATAAAGAATAAGTCGATATACTCAAGCTGTAAGTCTTTTAGACTCTTGGCGCAAGAAAYTAAAACATCGCCCGCACCGTGCATGTCATTCCAAACTTTGCTTGTGATAAATAGATCTTTGCGTCGAACAAGGCCCTCTTCTATTGCTTCGGTGAAAACTTTGCCAATTTCAGCCTCGTTATGATAGCAAGCAGCACAGTCGAAAAGTCTGTATCCAACCTTGATTGCGCCTTTAACTGCAGCAGATACTTGCTCGCTGTTATATCTATCTGAGCCAAATGTCCCCATTCCAATTGCCGGGATTTCTAATCCGTTGTTTAAAGTTCTCTTTGGTATAAGATTTTGTGAAATTACTTCCATTCTTATTAACTCTCCTTTAATTTTAATTTTTTAGTCGTTGATTAACAATACTTTGCCCTTAACTCTTCCGGGCTCTTTAAAAAGCATAAACGCTTCTTGGGCCAAAGACATCGGCATTTTTTCTGCAATAAAAGCAGGGTCAAATTTGAGCTGGCCAGTCTTAAAGTAATGGGCGGTTAAATCCCATTCTTTTCCAGGATATGGTGCGCTATATGACATCCAAGAGCCTGTAAGCTTAAATTCTTTGCGGTTCATATTTTCCCACATTTTAGGAGTGAATGTCAAATCCACATGTGGAGTACCTATAAAACAAACGTTTGCTTTGTTACTAGCAAGTTCGAATGCTAAATGCATTGTTGTAGTTTGCCCGGCAGTTTCAAAAACATACTTAAAGCCCTTGCCATCCGTAAATTCAGAAACGTCGTCCATAAATCCTTCTTTGAGAGTGTTGAAAGTTTTTGTAGCGCCCATCCTCTTGGCAAGTGCAAGCCTCTCGTCGCTTATATCAAATACTACAACTTCTGCAGCACCAAAGATTTTTGCCCATTGCATAGTGAAAATGCCGATGGTYCCGCCGCCGAGTATGGCAACCTTGGCTCCGCCTTGATAATCGTTTAAAAACAGCCCATGCAAAGCAACAGTKGACGGCTCAAACATTGCCCCTTGTTCGTATGGAATACTCGAGTCAAATGGTACAGCRTTTCGCTCGGGGATTACGACATACTCTGCGTTGCTTCCCTGCTCTCGAGAGCCGATAAAACTATATTTCTTGCAAAGTGAGTAGTTGCCTTGCTGGCAGTCTTCGCAGGATAGGCAGGGCAAGAGTGGTGCGCCAGAAACTCGGTCGCCAACCTTAACTTTGCTAACGCCTTCTCCTATTTCCACAACATCTCCCGAAAATTCATGCCCCAAAACGATAGGATAGAAATGAACCCCATTGTGAAGTACACGAGGAATGTCCGATCCGCATATGCCAGATGCCTTAATTTTAATTTTAACCATACCAGCCGATACTTCTGGTTCTGGATAATCTAGATACTCAACAACTTCATTTGCAGTAACGACAGCTGCTTTCATATTAACACCCTTTCTTATCATCAATTCTCTTGCGGTTGCATCATGTCTTCTAATAGATCATACAACTTGAGATATTTTTTATAGCCCTGCCCATAGGTTAGCTGGTTATCTTTGTTAGCAGTATGCATCCTCTTAATTGTGACACATCTTCGCACTGCATCTTCAAAACTATCATAGATACCAACTCCGACTCCAGCCAAAATAGCAGCGCCAAGAGGAGTCGCCTCATCTGATGCGGGCACAATGATGTCCTTGCCGGTTACATCCGATTTGATTTGTGTCCACAGTAGCGAGTTTGCAGAGCCACCGGTGGCAACGAGTTCTTTAACCGATGCGCCCGCGTCTTTTGCAATGTCGAGATTATGCTTTAGCGAATATGCGACACCCTCCATAGAAGAGCGAACCATATGCCCTCTTGTTTTGCTAAAGTCTAGACCGTAGTATACACCTTTTGCGTATGGATTCCAAATGGGTGAACGCTCGCCTGCCATATAAGGGAGAAAGGTTACGCCATCTGATCCAGCTGGAACTGCTGCAGCAATTTCGTTGAGATAGTCAAAYGAACTAAGCCCGCGTTCTTTTGCAGTGCCACGGTCACCCAACTCTCGCTCCACCCATCGCATAACTCCGCCACCACCAGTTGTGCCGCCTTGCAATAACCATTTGCCTGGTACGACGTGATTGCTCATGATCAGCCTTGGRTCTGCTTTATACGTATCAATACATATGCTCATCCCGCCAGCTTGCCCACCTTGCTCTTGGGTTTGGCCATTGTGAATAACCCCAACTCCAAGCGTGGCACAAGCAGCATCTAGTCCGCCTGCAACAACTTTGGTGCCCTCTAACAATCCAGATTTTTCAGCTGCAGTTTTGTTAATAGACCCAACAATGTCACTGCACTCATATATTTTAGGAAGGATAGATGCTTTAATACCAAGTTGAGCACACATATCTTGATCCCACGTGCCCTCTTTCATGTCGTAACAATGAATGCCATAGCCTTGCGATTTGTCTTGAGAAAATTCTCCGGTGAGCTTATATACGATATAACTGTTAGATTGTAATATAGCAAAAATGCGTTCATAAACCGCGGGATGATGCAATTTATAATAAATAATTTTGCCGGTTGTGTAAGTTGGTTGTAATGAATTTCCCGAAAGCTCAAATATGCGTTGCGGCCCCAATTGATTTGTGAGGATTTTACATATATCGGAGCTTCGCGTATCCATCCATATAGGGTTATTTACCAAAACATTTCCATCTACATCAACAGCAATAGCAGACCAGCTTTGCCCGGCAACTCCCACGCCTGCAATTTGTTCAGGATTGATATTTGCCTTTTGGATGCATAGCTTTGAAGCCTCGCAAACGGCGTTCCACCACTCTTCGGGGTTTTGCTCAACAAAGCCTTCTTGAGGATAATAGGTGTGGTACTCTCCATTTGTCTGGGCCACAACTTCTCCCTTTGTATCAAAAATCGCTACCTTACAAGAACTCGTTCCAATGTCCATACCCATCAGATATTTATCCAACGTTCTCTCCCCTTTCACATTACAAGAAAACTATTTACAGCATTTAGAATTTTGCGCTTTGCCAACGCATCCACACACTTCCATCTTTGCTTTAACAAGATCGCTAACTTTTTTCATYCCGGCTTCGCCAAATTTTTTGGGGTCAAAAGTATCTGGAGCCACTTTTAATAGTTCTTTTACACCATCGGTATAAGCAACTCTAAGGTCTGTGGCAAAATTTACTTTGCATATCCCGCGCCTAATGCAGTCTGCAACATCTGCATCAGAAACGCCAGATGCCCCGTGCAGCACCAATGGTATAGAAACCAATTTTTTTATCTCATCAAGTCGTGCTTTGTCTAGCTTTGGATCGCCAACATAAAATCCGTGAGCGGTTCCAATTGCAACGGCCAACGAATCGACACCAGTGCGCTCTACAAATTCTTTTGCTTCTTGAGGATCGGTATTTGTATCAACTTCAACTTCTAAGTCATCTTCTTTGCCGCCCACTTTGCCTAGCTCGGCTTCGACAGCAATGTTGTTGGGGCGAGCAACTGCAACGACTGCCTTTGATACTGCTATATTGTCTTCAAAGCTTTCGTGAGAGCCGTCGATCATAATAGAAGTGTAGCCTTCTTTGATGCCCTGAACAGCAA
>NZ_ABEQ01000035.3 GCF_000171335.1 Candidatus Epulonipiscium viviparus | reverse complement strand
CAGTCTTTATGGGCTTGTTGTGGGTATTCCGTTTCCTGTAATTTTGGCAATATTACTAAAGTACTGTCCTAACAAAAAGTTTGGCAAATCTGTTCAAATCATTACATACGCGCCTCACTTTATTTCAGTTGTTGTTATGGTTTCTATCATAATGAAAACTCTCGACCCTCGAAACGGACTGATCAACAATCTACTTGGGGTCTTTGGAATAGACTATAGCCTCAATTTGCTTGCTATGCCCGAGGCATTCTCGTCGGTATATGTCTGGTCTGGGATCTGGCAAACGATGGGCTTTTCTGCGATCATCTATATTGCGATTTTGACGGGCGTTGATATAAGTTTACACGAAGCGGCTATGGTCGATGGCGCCAACGTAGTTCAACGAATCCGCCACATCGACTTTCCTGCCCTCATCCCGCAGATAACCATTTTGCTGATTCTTAGCTTGGGACGCATCTTAAATGTAGGCTTCGARAAAACCTTACTTATGCAAAACTCTCTCAACGCATCGGCATCGGAGGTTATTTCTACCTATGTATATAAGATGGGTATCGCCGCATCATTTCCAGATGTTTCCTATACCTCTGCAGTAGGATTATTTCAGTCCGTCATTGCGTTTATACTGATTTTTATTGTTAATAAAGTAGCACAGAAATATGGGGAGATGAGCTTATGGTAGAAAATTTRCAGCCAACTACAAAATTAGTTACACCAAAAAAACCTAAGCGGGAGTTCAATTCCGACAAGGTRTTTTATGTTATCGTTTATGCTTTACTTATCTTTACTGCGATAATTATTCTATATCCTTTGTGGTATATTTTCATATCATCATTTAGCTCTGGCGCCCGCGTCGCTGCCGGAGAAGTTGTCTTCTGGCCTTTGGATATCACTTTCGATGGGTACAAGGCTATTTTAGAACACAACAGCATTCCAACTGGCTTCAAAAATACATTTTTATATACAGTTTCGGGCACCGCAATCAACGTTGCGATGACTGTTATGGCAGCATACGCGCTATCTCGCTCCAAGCTTCCGTATAGAAATCAGATTACACTATTTTTTGCGTTCACAATGTGGTTTAACGGCGGAATGATTCCTACCTATTTGCTATACAAAGATCTTCATCTTATTGACAATCCGCTGGTTATGATAATTCCTGGGGCGCTTGGCATTTGGAATATGGTTATCACTCGCACATATTTTCAGAAGTCGATTCCCAACGAGCTACTCGAAGCGGCTACAATGGATGGCTGCAGCGACATTGGCTACTTGCTAAAAATTGTACTTCCGCTGTCAAAGCCTATCATTGCAGTAATCACGCTATACTATGCKGTTGGCCACTGGAACGCATTCTTTAACGCAATGATTTATCTACACACTCCTGACTACTATCCATTGCAACTAATCATGCGAGATATTTTAATCATTGGGCAGAATACAGAAATGTCGTCAGCCGGATACACTATGGAAGAAATTTTATACCGCGAAAACCTACAAAACATGTTACAGTACTCGGTTATCGTTGTATCAACAGCTCCTATGCTTATTTTATATCCATTTGTACAAAAATATTTTGTACAAGGAATTATGGTTGGGGCGCTAAAGGGATAATTTTATTGGGTTCACAGATTACTGTGACCCTTTTTTTAGTTGCTTCAATTTATCTATAATACTCATCAGYACTTGCGAATTATATCCCAATACTTTTACCACTACGGCATCTCCAAGRGCTTGGCTCACACCAAATAGTACTTCCTCCGCTATGTTGCTCAAATATTCTCTTATCGCCACTATCGATTTGCTGCCATATCCTACCATAACCGCATGCAACAGGTGCGTATACCCATCATATAGCAATAATCCCGACATCGCCATTTCCTGTGGCTCAAACCTCGCGTTATCAAAATATATCAACTCTTCTGCAACATAAATTTTGAGCCTAGATTTGTAATATCTRTATCGAAAAACTTCATTATAATGAACCCGCCCCGCAACCAACACTTCYGCAAACATCAACTTCGATGCGTCATCCGCTAACTTCACCGTTGTCACATTAGCAAAAGCGGAGTCTGCAAACGGAATGGTTGGCATCGGGGTATATAGTAACTCAGATTCGCTTGCAACAGAAATGGCTGTTTCCCTCGTTGCGCAGCCAGTTTTCATTTTGTGAATTTTCTCATATGACTGAGATGTTATCTCCACTTTGCTATTTTCTTCTATATCTATTGCTATATTTTGCGTATCGCCTTCCATAATTCCTGCAGATGATGAGAGAAGCATCACCGATACAAACCCATCATCTGCAGCAAACGGTGTCATTACTTTAAACGGCGACGTAAAGTAACAATTATACAATATATTATCTCTCATTTTAATATTTAATTCAGAAATTTGAGCATAATTATTTGTCATTGCTATATCCTTCTAATAATATATCACTCTTAATCCAAGCAACAACCTCGTCAATGCCCACATTACCTTTTATGTTCGAAAAAACAAATGGACGGCCCTTTCTCATCAACTTTGCATCGCGCTCCATCACATCAAGGCTGGCTCCCACATATGGTGCAAGGTCTATCTTATTGATTAGCAATAGATCAGATCGAGTTATTCCCGGTCCACCTTTTCGCGGAATCTTATCTCCCTCAGCAACATCGATTACGAAAATCGTCGCATCAACCAACTCCGGGCTAAATGTTGCCGATAAATTATCTCCACCGCTTTCTACAAATATGATATCCAAGTCATCGAAGCGCTTGGTCAACTCATCTATTGCCTCCAAATTCATAGAAGCATCTTCGCGTATTGCCGTATGCGGGCAGCCTCCCGTTTCTACTCCTATAATTCTATCTATTTCTAACACACTGTTTTGCGCCAAAAACTCCGCATCTTCTTTTGTATAGATATCATTTGTTACAACTGCAATACTATATTCTGCCGAAAGCCTCCTCGTTAAGCATTCGATCAAGGCAGTTTTTCCCGATCCCACCGGCCCTGCAACCCCTATTTTTACATAATTCATATACATTCCTCTTTCTTATTTTACCAATTTTGCTTATGACATATATAATCTCGAATAGAGCGTTTCGTGTTGCATGCATCGTATATCGTATGCAGGGGAAGCCAACCCCAGATCTTCTTCGTGTGCAGCCAACACTTTGTCAATAATTTCGTCATATTCTTTTGCCATTTCATGTAAGATCTGCTGTCCTTCGGTTTGGCTAAGAGGCACTGTYTTAACGCAGTTTATAACAACTGCCGAGACTTGCGAATAAATATAAAACTCCAACGCGGTTCTCTTATCTACTTCAATGCCACTACAAAACGCACCATATATTACTGAATAGTTAAGCAAGTGTACAAATTTCATCACTATCCCCATAGACGTTATGGTCTTTATAAATCGGTTACCCAATTTGAGGCTGGCTTCTCGAATTTCTTTTGCAGACTTTAAGGCAAGAAGCGTTTTGTCTAGCTCGCATAATTTTTCGGCACAGTTTGTTTCTGCATAGTCAAATGCCAACGATGCCGATAGCAGTTCTGTATATGTTGCCATTATTTTTAAATTGGAAGAAATATAGGCAATTGCGTCTGCCTTATTTTTAATTTTGTCATATGCGATATATGATTCTAATCCATACGAATGATTATAAGATCCTATTGGAAATACCGCATCGTTTACCTGCATCAGCAAGTATAAGCTAGTGCTTGTGGGTGTGCGCATAAAATTTACCTTCTAACTTGCCATCACTGCCRTCGTATCCGCCATCATGAGAATGCGAATGCCCTGCTGAACCCGAAATCATATTTTGGTCTGTAAACACTGCCTCTCCAACATGTACCGCAACRCCCAGCTTTTCTAGCAACACTTTGATCGGCTCTTCTACCGTTGTATAAAACTCTAGAGGATCGCTTCCTTTATATAGCGGAGCATGTCTATTGCCAATTTCATAGCACACTTTTGCTACCATCGCTGCATTTGGCACATTGATAATCAATGCTTCTGCAGGCAATATTTCTACAACATACGCTACCGCCCCCTCTGTTGCCAATACGTCGCCAGTTTTTAGACCTACAGCCGCTTGCGCATCGTCAAATCTTATGGCAATATCGCCTTTCTTAATAATTCTCTTGTGACGCTCGTGCCACTCAATTTCGATTTTTGTGGGAACATAGTTTTGATAATCTTCTATATTTCCTATAACTTTTTCTATTAACATAATTGCCTCCTAAAATAAATAGTATAACTGCGTCATCGGCAGTGTCATTGCAACATTACTTTTTATCACTTCTGCGTCCACTACAACTTCGTAGGTTTCTGCATCTACTACAATTGACGGCGTCGCATTGTTGTGTATTAAATCTTTTTTGCCAATATTTCTACAGTTCGATACCGGGATCAACATCTTTTCAAGGCCCAATCGCTCTTTGATGCCATTCTCCAAACTTGCTTTTGATACAAACGTTGCGCAGGTTTTATATTTYGCCTTTCCAGCTGCCCCAAACATATTTCTATATATTACTGGTTGCGGTGTCGGGATCGATGCATTGGCGTCACCCATCTTTGCGGCAATAATAAAACCTCCTTTRATAATCATCTCTGGCTTTACTCCAAAAAACGCTGGTTTCCATATGACCAAGTCCGCGATTTTGCCCACCTCAACAGACCCCACATGTTCCGCAAAGCCCGTCGCTATTGCAGGGTTTATTGTATACTTTGCAACATATCTCTTTGCTCTAAAATTATCGTTACCCGMTTTATCTTCGGGAAGCGGCCCTCTTTGGACTTTCATGCTGTGAGCTGTTTGCCATGTTCTGGTAATTACTTCGCCTACTCTYCCCATTGCCTGAGAATCTGAAGACATTATCGAAAAAACTCCCATGTCATGCAGCACATCCTCCGCCGCAATAGTCTCGGGGCGAATTCGCGAATCGGCAAATGCAACRTCCTCTGAAATTTTTTTATCTAAATGATGACACACCATCAGCATRTCTAGATGCTCATCTAGCGTGTTTCTCGTATATGGCATGGTTGGATTTGTTGAAGCTGGCAATACATTTTCCATCCCCGCAATAGTAATTATGTCTGGCGCATGGCCTCCTCCTGCTCCTTCTGTATGAAACGTGTGGATGGTTCGTCCCGCAATGGCCGCGATAGTATCTTCTACACACCCTGCCTCGTTTAATGTGTCTGTGTGTATGGCAACTTGCACATCATATTTATCTGCAACTGTAAGGCACTGATCGATCGCTGCCGGAGTCGATCCCCAATCTTCATGCAACTTAAGTCCCATTGCACCTGCGATAATCTGYTCTGCAAGAGGCGCTTCTGTGGAACAATTACCCTTTCCGTAGAAGCCCAAGTTCATTGGATATTCTTCTGCAGCCTCGAGCATTCGTTCTATATTAAAAGGGCCGGGTGTACAAGTGGTAGCGTTTGTTCCTGCAGAAGGACCAGTGCCACCTCCAATCATTGTGGTCACCCCGCTATATAACGCTGTTTCTATTTGCTGAGGACAGATATAATGGATATGCGTATCGATCGCGCCTGCGGTGATGATCATGTTTTCACCAGCAATAGCCTCTGTGCTTGCACCAACAATCATCGATACTCCATCTTGGATATCCGGATTTCCTGCCTTTCCAATACCTGCAATTTTGCCGTCTTTGATGCCTATGTCTGCCTTTACAATTCCCCAGTGATCTAGTATCAGAGCATTGGTGATTACCACATCTAGTGCGGCGTCGGAGGCTGCCGTTGCGCTAGATCCCATTCCATCTCGCAGAGTTTTTCCGCCACCAAACTTAACTTCTTCTCCATATACCGTATAATCTTTTTCTACTTCAATAAAYAAATCCGTATCTGCCAGCCGAACTTTATCACCAACAGTGGGCCCAAACATCGATACATAGCTACTTCTGGATATTATCATTATCTAYACACCTCTATCGTTTCTGTCAATTCCATCATTTYTTCTACTGCTTCTATTATTTCTATYATTTCTGCTGTAGTTTCTATTTTTCCATTTGTCATCCCATTTAGGCCGACGCAAGTTTTATTTCCACCAAGCTCTACCACTTCTACAAGCTTCTCTTCGCCAGGCTCAAACCTCACCGACGTTCCCGACGCGATGTTGAGTCTATATCCATATGCTTGCGCTCTTTCGAAATGCAAGAGTTTGTTTACTTCGAAAAAGTGAAAATGAGACCCAACTTGAACCGGCCTATCTCCCASATTTCTAACCTTAATCGTCTTTGTATTTTTTTCGGCATTGATTTCGATCGCTGCCTTTGCTAATATTATCTCTCCAGGAATCATATCCTCCGCTCCTTCTTTTTATCGTATTGGGTTATGAACCGTAACCAGCTTTGTACCGTCTGGAAAAGTTCCTTCTATCTGAATTTCTTCAATCATCTCTGGAACACCCTCCATAACATCATCTCGCTCCAAAAAAGTTGCTCCTATTTGCATCAGCTCGGTTACCGTTTTGCCGTCGCGCACCAGCTCGTATAGCTCGGACGAAATGTACGCCACCGCTTCTACATAATTTAGCTTGAGCCCTCTTCCTCGCCTAGCCTTTGCCAGTTCTCCCGCTTGATGAATCATCAGTCGTTCCATTTCTCGTGGTGTTAAATGCATGATTTACCTCATTTCTAAAAATTGATTTTATTTATTGTAATACCAAATACTAGAAAATTTCAAGGCAATTTTAACATTAAATCTAGTAATTTAGACAAAAATCGTGTATACTTTTTCTGATAAAGGAGGTGCTACAGTGGAAGATAAGCAAAAATTTTCAGTTGCTTTAGACGATATTGAGTTTACTAAATTTGCCAGATTTGACGTTTGGATACATCAACGCAAGCTGATTGCGGCAGTTGTGTTCGTTGCCATATTTGGGTTACTTGGAATATTTGCCACAGTATCTGCAATACAAACGCAAGATTCACTCATTTTTGCCGCCGTATTATTTTTTGTAATGCTTACAGTTCCTTTTGTATACGTTGTAACATTTGAGGCATCTATAAAGAAGGAATGTAATCGATTTCAGCTGGCTCAACCCAAGTTTGCTTATGATTTAGCATTCACATCTGATAGCATTACTATTGCCGCATCGAATAATTCTCATATGACATTTAAATGGTCGCAAGTCGACAGCGTATGGAAACGCAAAGATGTTACGTATATTTATATTGCAACGAAGGCGTATATCATCCCAAACGCATCTGGCGATACCGAAACTTTATGGAACTTGTTTCGGGCAAAACTGGCAAGCCAACAATGTCATCAATAAAAAAATACCTCCTGTGCCGCAACTGATGCTCGCATAAGAGGTATTTTTTGCTATTTTATTAGTAAGCTAGGCAACCACAAGCTGATCTGCGGTATAAATGTTACTAGCATCAAAACCACTATCATTGCCAAATAAAATGGTAGCGTTGCTTTTACGACCTTTTCCGGCGGAGTTAAGAGCCCCAACGGCCCCTTAGTGTGTCATCAATTTTTGAATTTGCTTTCCATCGGCAAYGTCCGCTGTAACAGTCAGAATTACCTCGCCTCTTTCCATCACGTTTATTATTGTACTATTCTTTAGAACAAAATCTAAGTATTGCTCCACTAGCAATATCGTAATCCCTTTCCATTCGTTTACTTTTTTTATGGCCACACCGATGTCTTCAATTATCGACGGCTGAATTCCTTCTGTGGGCTCATCGAGTATCAAAATTTTTGGCTCCGCCACCAACGCACGCGCAATCGCCAGTTGTTGCTGTTGCCCACCCGACAAATCTCCTCCTTTTCGCTTTGCAAACTGCGGCAGTATCGGAAATAAGTCATATAGATACTCTGGGATTTTTCCACGACCTCCAATCGGCTGCAGTCCCAGCTCCAAATTTTCCTCTACCGTCATTTGCGGAAATATATCTCTGCCTTGCGGCACATATCCGATGCCCATTTTTGCTCTGCTATAGGTAGGGAGGTTGGTGATATCTGTGCTRTCGAGCGAGATGCTACCCCTTGGGGTTTTGGCGAGACCCATGATGCTTTTTAGCGTGGTGCTTTTGCCTACTCCGTTTCTGCCAATGAGACTTACGATTTCTCCCGCCGGAATATCAAGCGATAAATTTTCGATAATCATACTTTCATCATAATACGTATACAAATTTTTAATCTTTATCATGGCTCTTATCCCCTTCCCAGATAGACGGCTTGAACAGTTTGATCATTTAGGATGTCGTCGATATGCCCTTCTCTGAGCACCTTTCCCTCATGTAGTACTGTTACAACATCTGCCACTTGCTTCACAAACTCCATATCATGCTCTATCACGATTATTGTACATTCCTTTTTTATTTCCTTTAAAATTTCTCCGGTTTTAAACGTTTCTGGCTTACCCATGCCTGCTGCTGGCTCATCTAGCATAATTACTTCGGGCTTTTGCACTAGCTGCATTCCAATCTCTAGCCACTGCTTTTGCCCATGCGCCAATGCCCCAGCTCTGGTGTCTATCTTGTCTAGCAAATCAATTTTTCTTAGCACCCGCTCGATTTCTGAATATTCTTGTAGCGAAGGCTTTTTTAAGATACTATCCCAAATGCCTTTATGCGATTTTAACGAAAGCTCCATATTCTCTCTCACTGTTAGATTTACAAACACCGATGGCACCTGAAATTTGCGGCCTATACCTTTTCTCACAATTTGATATTCCTTCATTCCCGTTAGCAATATTCCGTTATGCCCTTTAGGAAAAAACGAAACCTTCCCCGAAGTGGGCTTCGTCTTTGCGCATATGATGTCTAGCAGAGTTGTTTTGCCCGCACCATTTGGGCCTATAAAAAAATGAATTGTGTTGCGTCTAACTTTGGATGTCACGTCTGTCAATGCGTGAAAACCATCAAAGCAAACTGATATTTGACGGATATCTATTACTGTATCTGACATAGCCTATGCCTCCTTTGATATCGCCACGACCACTGTCGGCGACTTGCGCTTTTTTAACTTTGCTATTGCAGCTGGGATTTGCTCTTTTGCCAAGCCCACCAATCCACCTTTAAAAAATAGGATCGTTAAGCAAAATACTGCCCCAATTATATATTGCCACGCTTCTACAAAAATTCCAGAGCTCAGGTTATACTGACCAATGTTGATCAAAAAAGCCCCGATTACTGCTCCGATTATGGTACCTCGACCTCCTACTGCAACCCAAATTACCATCATGATCGAAAACTCTATCGTCATTTCAGACGGCGTAATGCTTCCGTTAAAGTTTACAAATATCGCGCCTGCTACCGCCGCAATTACTGCAGAYAATACGTATACAAAAGTCTTAAACAAACTTACGCTATATCCCGAAAAATAAGTTCTGTTTTCACCATCGCGGATCGCAACCAACACTCTTCCAAACTTTCGACCTACCAAAAACTTTGCAAATACATAAACCAGTATCAGAACTGCCAGTGTCGCATAGAACAACAAAAACATATTTCCGCGGTTGGCATCTCCTTTTACGCTTCCAAACAACGACTTGATTTCTGTTATTCCAACGTTTCCATTTGTATATGGCGACAGCGAAATAAATATTGAATACATGGCCCATGTTAGTGCCTGCGAGATGATCGAAAAGTATACTCCCTTAACTCTATTTTTAAACATCATATAGCCCACCAAAAATGACACTGCTGCCGGAATGGCTATCATAAAAAACATCGCATTTGGTAGATATTCAAATATTTTCCATATTAATGGTAATTCTTCTATACCTCCCACTCGCATAAAGTCCGTAATTTCTCCTCCCGTACTCACCAATTTTAAGTACATTGCCATCCCATAACCCCCGAGCGCAAAGTATAGCCCATGCCCCAAGCTGAGTATTCCTGTGTATCCCCAAATTAGATCTATGCCTATCGCCACAATTGCATATGCCATGCATTTTCCTATAAAGATTACTGTTGAGCTTCCGCCTATTAAGTTTAATTGCAATAGCACCGGAACCATCGCTAAAATTATTACAATCACCGCAAAGCTGATATTTTCTCCTTTTCCTTTCATTGCAATCCCCCCTTAATCTAAGTCTCTACTTCTCACTACAAACAATCCTTGTGGCCGCTTTTGCAAAAATATTATCACTATGAATAACACAATTGCTTTTGCCATCGTTGCGGATGTATAGTTCTCTGCAAATATACTAGCAAACCCTATGATTGCCGCACCGATCACACTGCCTTTGAGATTTCCAACGCCGCCCAACACTACCACCATAAAGGCATACACGATATAGTTTTGCCCCACTGTGGAATCCACCGAGCCTAGCAGCGATATCGAACAACCTGCTATCCCCGCAATTCCCGAACCTATTGCAAATGTCAGATTATCTACTCGCCTCGAATTTATGCCCATACATTGTGCCATTCCTCTGTTTTGCATTACTGCTCTCATCTGTTTGCCAAATCCCGARCGATACATTATGTACCATGTCAATACAATACACATTACCACGCTGAAAATTATGAAAAGTCTGTTATACGAAAGGGTAATTCCTCCTATCGAAATACCTCCAAACAAAAATTCTGGTGCTTTTACATTTACGCCTTGCGCACCAAAAATGGACCTTGCCAATTGTTGTAATATAAGGCTGACTCCAAATGTTGCTAGAAGCGAATCAATTTCACGACCATATAATCTCGAAATTACCAACTTTTCTAGTAGACTTCCGATTGCAAATGCCGCCAAGAATGCTATCGGTATCGCAACCACATAATACCAACTTTGAAATTGCTCTGGCACCACTGCTGCAAACACCATCTGCACCACATATGTTGCATATGCACCAATCATGATAAATTCTCCATGAGCCATATTAATTACGCGCATTAAACCAAATGTTATTGATAAGCCCAACGAGGCCAATAAAATTATTGATGTCAAACTCAATCCATTAAATAGTGTATTTACAAATTGATYCATTCTTACCCTCTCCCTCACAAATTTTTAACGTATTATTTCTGCCCAATCATAGGTTGTTAGATATGGATCTGGCGCTACTGCCTCTCCTGTTGCAAATACTTCGTAGATCAACCCRTCTTCTCTTACTTCTCCTATGCGCACCGGCTTTGCTAGATGCTGATTTTGTCCATCGATTATGACGGTTCCTTCTGGCGCATCAAAAGATACTGCCCCTGTTGCTATTGCGTCTAACACATCTTCTACCGCAAAGCTGCCTGCCATCTCTACCGCCGCTTTCCATAGGTAAACCGCGTTGTATGCCGCTTCAGCCGGGTCGCTTGTTACTCTGTTGGCACCAAACATGTCTTTGTACGCTTCAACAAATGCTTCGTTTTCTGGTGTATCTGTAGTTTGATAATAGTTCCAGGAAACCAAGTGATCTTGTAATATCTCTGCCCCGATTGTCGCAACCTCTTCTTCTGCAATCGAAAAAGACATAGTCATATAATCTTCTGCTGTATAATTTTTCTCAGACATTTGCTTAAAAAACGATACGTTGCCAGTTCCGTTTAGCGTATTTATTATTACGTCTGGATCGGCTTCTTCTATTTTTGCGATGATAGCCGCGAAGTCGGTTTGCTCCATATCTGCATACTCTTCTCCCACTATATGTATGTCATCATAAGCTGCAAGCTGAGCTTCTATGATCATATTGGCAGTTCTTGGAAATACATAGTCGGATCCTAATAAGAAAAAGTCTTCGTAACCTTGGTCTATCAGATATTCTATTGCAGGTACGATTTGCTGATTTGGAGCCGCTCCTGTGTATACAATATTACTACTCGCTTCCATTCCTTCGTATTGAACAGGATACCATAGTAATGCGCCATAATCTTCGAATATCGATTTTACTGCCTTGCGTGATGAAGAGGTCCAGCAACCGAAAACCGCCGCCACATCTTCGCTATCAACTAGTTTTTCAGCTTTTGTTGCAAAAGTTGAGGGGTCAGATGCACCATCTTCGGAGATGTATTCGATCTGCTTTCCTAAAACTCCCCCTGCTTCGTTGATCTGAGTGATTGCCAACACCTCCGCATCGCGCACGGATTTTTCGCTAATTGCCATCGAACCTGTCAACGAATGTAATAATCCAACTTTTACAGTATTATCATCCGCTACCTCACTGTTGCATCCTGTTATTCCTATCATAGATACTAAAATTGCAATTGCGCCACCAAATTTTTTCATTTTCATTTCCCCCTCTTAAAATATAAAAAGATCAACACCCATGCAAATACAGGCGTTGACCCCATTGTCAACAAAATATAAAAAAAGCCAGCATCCCCAAAAATGAATGCTGACCCCATTGTCAATCTTATAACTCTATAATATTAGCACCACTCGAAATTTATTCCAAAATTTTCAAATTTTTTGCAGCTTCCAATGCTGGCAATCTATATTATATTTTAAATGAACTCTTTAATGGCACAATTTGATTAAATACTAGCTTGTCTTTTGTAGTATATTTGGTATCTACATTGAAAAATCCATGTCGAACAAACTGAAATTTATCCAATGGTTTTGCATTTTTAATCGCTTCTTTTTCTATATATCCCTCAAATATTTGAAGCGAATTTGGATTGATTTGTTCTAAGAAATGCTTCCCTTTATTTTCTTCTTTATCATCTTCTATCAATGGCTCAAAAAATCTAAACTCGCATGGCASCGCATCTTTTACGCTTATCCAATGAATTGTGGATTTTACTTTTCGTGCAGTAAAGCCACTTCCACTTTTAGTTTCTGGGTCGTATGTTGCTCGGATTTCTGTTACATTGCCCGCATCRTCTTTAATAACATCGGTACATTTTATAAAATATGCTCCCTTAAGGCGCACTTCATTACCCGGAAACAGTCTAAAATATTTCTTTGCAGGCACTTCCATAAAGTCATCTCGTTCTATATAAATCTCTCTTGAAAACAAAATTTTTCTGCTTCCCATTGCTTCGTTTTTAGGGTTATTCTCAATTTCCACATACTCAGTTTTATCTTCTGGATAATTTGTAATAACCACTTTTAGAGGATTGATGATTGCCATAGCCAGAGGAGCCTTTGGMAGCAAGTCTTCTCGTACGAAATAGTCTAACATCTGAGAATCCACTACCGAACTTGCCTTTGCAACACCAATTTCGAAGCATAAGTTTCTAATTGCTTCTGCTGTATAGCCGCGTCTTCGAAGCCCTGATATAGTTGGCATTCTGGGATCGTCCCATCCGTCAACTATTCCTTCATCTACTAGCAACTTAAGCTTTCTCTTGCTCATAACTGTATTGGTCATATTTAGGCGCGCAAACTCTATCTGACGAGGAACGCTTTCCATTTCACATTCTCGAACCACCCAATCGTATAGCGGGCGATGATCTTCAAACTCCAGCGTACATATCGAATGCGTGATCCCTTCTATAGCATCTTCTAGAGAATGCGCGAAGTCATACATTGGGTATATGCACCATTTATCGCCAGTATTGTGATGCGTATTATGAGAAATGCGATATAAAATAGGGTCACGGAAATTGATGTTTGGGCTACTCATATCAATTTTGGCACGCAACACACGCGATCCATCTGGAAAATCTCCATTCTTCATTTTTTCAAATAATTCTAGATTTTCTGCCACACTTCTATTGCGATACGGACTATCTTTGCCTGGTTCACTCAGAGTTCCGCGATATTCTTTCATTTCTTCGGGAGTTAGTTCACATACATACGCAAGTCCCTTTTTAATCAGGAGCACTGCCTTAGCATACATAGTGTCAAAATAGTTTGATGCAAACAACAGCTGATCCCACTTAAATCCAAGCCATTTTATATCTTCTTGAATCGAATTTACGTATTCTTCATCTTCTTTAGTAGGGTTGGTATCATCAAATCTCAAATTTACCTTGCCATTAAATTGTTTAGCAATGCCAAAATTTAAGCATATACTCTTTGCGTGACCTATGTGCAAATAGCCATTTGGTTCTGGCGGAAATCTCGTTATGATCTGATCATGCTTTTTTGACTCTAAATCCTTTTCAATAATTGTATTTATAAAATTTGACTGTGTCTTAGTTTCCATAATTATCCCTTCAAGTTAAAATTATACTCTCAGTATAACCATGTTTTTGCATTTATATAACATCTCTCCCTGCTTCGACCGCCAAAAAATTTAAATTTTTTTCAATTTATGTATAAGATCAGAAAATACCTGGCATACTATTTCCGTAATTATTTTATTTTTTTTTAAAGGAGATATTTGAGATGGCAAAAAATAAGAATAACAAAGCTAAGAAGAAAACTAAAGACAGATCTAATGTTCAAAGTTCTCAGACTGAAGAACTTGTTATGGAAGTTGCAGAAGAAATTACTCCATCTAAAAAAAAGAGAAAATAACACACGCAATATAAAAATGGGGCTGTTATCGCTAAATAATAGCCCCCTATACATATCAATTACCTTTAAGATTACCCTGCTATCGCGGTGCTGTCTTCGGTCATGTCTTCATCTTTTTTAAATAGCTTCTTGATTCCTTCGTATGTTACGCTTGCGCCTAATCCTGCTATTAGAATTGCAAATATCAATTGTAAAATGTTTCCAGTATTGATACCTTCGCCTGCCCCAAACAAGATAACTAGCTTAATAATATTTTGAGCCAACGCAGAAAACGTGATTATCATCATTACACATATCGGAATAATCAACATCCCGTTCTTCTTTTTTGCATGCTTTAGATACACCGCACAGGCTAGCAACGCTATTACGGATAGCAACTGATTTGATGCCCCAAATAATGGCCAAATTGCCGCATACCCTAACTTTGCCAATGCATATGCCATCGCCAATGTCGCCAATGTTGCAAAATATTTATTTGCCAATACGGTAGTTACCGCGTTTGGCTTTTTGGTATCATCAATAAACAACTCTTGAAAAGATATTCTCCCAATTCTCGCAACAGAGTCTAAACTTGTTAACGCAAATGCCGAAACTGCTAAATTTATTAATGTAAAAACTACATTATGTGGAAGTCCCAAAGTGTTCAAAAAGTTGGCAATTGCTCCTGCAAAAATTTGTGCCGGCGTTGTGTATCCGTTGGCAGCAGCTTCCCCTGAAGCAAACGACGCAACCGCTATCAATGCGATTACGGCTAACAATACTTCTAACAACATAGACCCATATGAAATCGGCAGCATGTGCTTTTCGTTTTTAATCTGCTTAGATGATGTTCCAGAAGATACTAGTGAGTGAAATCCTGATACTGCGCCACATGCAATTGTTACAAACAAGAACGGGAACATGCTCAATCCCCCTACATTAAATGCCGTAAACATCTCCATATTGATTTCAGGATTAGCAACAAACACTCCYACMACTGCGGCCAAAATCATGATTACCAACAGGTATGAGTTTAAATAGTCACGAGGTTGAAGCAACGCCCAAACTGGAGTAATGGTTGCAATGCCAATGTATATAAATATTATTAGATGCCAACTAGACCCTTCAACAAAAATAGGAAACATCATTCCGAGMGCTATCCCCGCAACGAGCAACGCTACCGCAATACTAGTATTTATACCTTTACTAAATCGATACTTTTTTAGAATAAATCCGAGTGCTACTGCCTCTGCAATAAAAATCATCGATGTGCTCGCAACAGCACCGTTGGCTTCGATCTCTGCTCCAGAATTTGCAAAGCCATCAAATGTTGCTGCAACAATATCCGCAAACGCGGCGATCACCAAGATGCAAAACAGCCAGCAAAATAGTAAGAACATCTTTTTACCCAATTTTCCTATATACTTTTCTATTAAATAGCCTATAGTTTTACCTTTATTTTTAACAGAAGCGTACATCGAAACAAAGTCTTGTACCGCACCAAAAAATATTCCTCCGATGATAACCCATAATAGAACTGGCAACCACCCAAACATAGCGGCCTGAATTGGACCATTGATCGGCCCCGCCCCGGCAATCGAYGCGAACTGATGTCCAAACACCACATTCGCATCTGCAGGAACGTAATCCACTCCATCTTCATATTCATATGCTGGAGTTTTTTTATCTGCATCAATGCCCCAAGTTTTTTCGAGCCACTTGCCATATAATATGTATGCCAATCCGAGAGCCACAATTGCAATTGCCATCATTGTAATACCATTCATTTTCTCTTCCTCCCTATTATTAAATCTTTTCTACAAATTCATTACAAAACAATTATATCACTTTTTGACGGCAGCGTAAACTATTATTGCAATTTTTGTTCACATCAAAAGTTTTTTAAAAAATTTTGAATATTTTTTAATAGTATCAATTACCGGTTTATGATAATATAAAACAGTAAAAATCTTTCTTGTTAGGAGTTTAATTATGATAATAGAAGCAGCAGAGTATTCAAAAGAACATTTAAATAATTACCTTAAAACTATCGATGAAGTAATTTCAAAAGGTCCGTATAAAGATGACTGGGAAAATCTCGTTAACTATCCGGTTCCAAAATGGTATCGCGACGCAAAGTTTGGAATCTTTATGCACTGGGGCGTATATACTGTACCTGCATTTGGCAGTGAATGGTATCCCAACTTTATGTATCGCAAAGGAGCCATCCAGCGCGGCAAAGATATTTATTCATTTCATCAGGAAAATTTTGGAGCAGGAATTGACTATCGCGACTTTGTGCCTATGTTTAAGGCCGAAAAATTTGATGCAGATGAATGGGCTGAATTTTTTAGAGAATCTGGTGCCAAGTTTGTAATGCCCGTTGCCGAACATTGTGATGGATTTCAGATGTATGATAGCGTGTTAAGCGATTGGTGTGCCAGCAAGATGGGACCACAAAAAGATGTGATGGGGCTTTTGAAAACMGCCATCGAAGCAAAGGGGATGACATTTTGCGCATCATCGCATCGAATGGAACATTACTGGTTTATGGGCGGAATGCGAGAGCGAGAAGATGACCCTGTCACGTATATTCCATATGGGGATATGTATTGGCCATCTTATGAGCGTAAATTTGATACCGAAAGCGGCGAAAAAACTCCTTCATTTGGAGCAATCGACTTGGTAAATATCGATGAATTGTTTATGCAAGACTGGCTTGCTAGAACCTGTGAAATTGTGGACAAATACCGACCTAAAATTATGTACTTTGATTGGTGGATACAAATTAAACCGATGAAACCGTACCTCAAAAAATTTGCAGCATACTATTATAACCGCGGCAAAGAATGGGGCGAAGAAGTTACTATCAACTATAAAAACGACGCATTTGCGCATACTTCTGCAGTCAAAGATATTGAGCGAGGACAACTTAGCGGCATCTCGCCATACTTCTGGCAAAACGATACTTCTGTTGCCAAAAACTCTTGGAGCTACACACCTGGCAATATTTATAAAGATGCCAGCGAGGTTGTTGCMACRCTAGTCGATGTGGTTAGCAAAAACGGTTCCTTRCTTCTTAACGTGGGGCCTAAATCAGATGGTACGCTTCCAGAAGGAGACGTCAAAGTTTTGAGAGATGTTGGCAAATGGCTTCGAGTGAACGGCGACGCTATTTATGGATCGTATCCGTATCGAAAATATGGTGAAGGGCCTACTGTAACAGAAGAGGGTCACTTTAGCGACATGAACTTTAAGGGCTATGCTACCGATGATTTTAGATTTACGTGCAACAARGCCAAAATATATATCTTTGCAATGAACTGGCCTGCCGATGGCGTAATTCACGTTAAAACATTTGGAAACGTGCAACACAACAACCGCTTTAATGCCGTAATCAAAAAGGTTTCTATATTGGGGCACGGAGAATGTGAATTTAGATCTTGCGACGCGCATCTAACCATTATTGGACCAAAAATTAAGACCAAATATCCGGTAGTAATCCAACTGGATGTAGATTAATATAATACCGCCGCAGCTACTGATTTTTTAGTATTTGCGGCATAGGCAATACTCGATGTTTTTTATTTTTCTATCCCATTTACGCAATTAACTATGTTTCCATTTTGAAACTTTTGCAAATTATCCACTGCAATATCGAGCAATCGTTGCCTACTTTCTATTGGTGCCCAACTTATATGCGGTGTAATTATACAATTTTTGGCATAAAGGAGAGGGTTGTTTGCTCTAACCGGCTCTTCACACACTACGTCCAAACCTGCGGCATAAACTTTTCCCGAATTTAACGCATCAGCCAAATCTTCTTCTACAATTAGCGACCCTCTAGAATTATTAATGATAATTACACCGTCTTTCATTTTATTAATATTTTCTTTACAAATAATACCTTCTGTCTCTTTAAACAATGGACAATGCAACGAAATTACATCGGATTTGGCAAGTAACGTATCCATAGCCACGTATTCCGCGATCGATTTTCCTTCATCAGTTTCATAATTATCCACGGCGATAATTTCCATTCCCATTGCTTTTGCAATCTTTCCGGTATTAATTCCTATGCGTCCAAAACCTATGATTCCTAATGTTTTACCAGCCAATTCGATAAGAGGAAAATCCCAAAAGCAAAACTTTTGATCTGCTTCCCATCGACCATTTTTTACTTCATTTGCATGATGACCTATATGATGACAAATTTCTAGCAATAGTCCGATTGCAAATTGACCAACAGCTTGCGAACCATATGAAGGCACGTTACACACTGCAATTCCATTTTCCTTGGCGGCATCGATATCGACGATGTTATATCCTGTTGCTAATAAGCCTATAAATTTTAAATTTGGTGACTTTTCGATAACCTCTCTATCTAGCGGTGTTTTGTTGGTATAAACTGCAGTTGCATCTCCTATCCTCTCTAAAATAGCTTTGTTGTTAAAATCAGTTTTATCATATACAGCCAAATCTCCCAGCTTACTAAGAGGTTCCCAACTGAGCTCTCCAGGATTTAGCATATGACCATCTAAAACAACTATTTTCATATAATTTACCTCCAATATTTAATATATTTCCGAAATATGTTCATTATATCATGCATCGTTCATATATTATAGATCACTTGATCTTTTTGTTACATAAATTTATAACATTCAGCAGTACTAAAATCAAACTAATATTATATACCACCACAGTTTCGCGCGTATTTAAAGTTCCACTTATGGACAGGGCCAATATCACACTACTCGCCAAAAACAACAAAATGATGTTAAACTTTATCGCAAAGAGAGTTACATTTGAAAGTTTTTTGATATACAAAAGTTTGGTAATCTCATCACCCATTATAACAATATCTGCAGCATCGAGGGCAACATCGTTACGCACTGATCCTATAGCAATTCCAACATTTGCCGTCTTTAGAGCGGGGGCATCATTGATTCCATCTCCTATCATGCATACGTTTGATGGCTTTTCTATAAGAGATTGAACGACCACCACTTTACCTTCTGGCAAAAGTTCTGCGTATACATTATTGATACCAACTGCCTGAGCTATGAAATTGGCACTCTTTACATTATCTCCTGTTAGCAACACCGCCTTATTTACGCCTAGCTCTCTCAACTTCGCAACTACACTGAATGATTCTTTTCTAATTTTGTCAGCGAATCCTATTAATCCAATTATTTTGCCATCAACGGCCACTATGTCTATTATCTTTCCTTGATCCACTAGCAGATTTATGGCCTCTTGAATGCTTTTGGAAATTCTTATCTTTGCATCTTCTCTCACCAATCTTTCGCTTCCAGCAAAAACAGTTTTATTATCCCATTTGGCCAAAATACCTTTGCCTTCTAAACTTTCAACATCCTGAAGTTCTAATATCGGCATATTATTATTAATAGCATATTTTTTGAGAGCTCTTCCGATTGGATGTATCGATTGCCATTCTACCGACGCGGCTATGCTGATTATTTTTTGTTCGTCATATTCAAATGCTAYAACATCAGTGATTCTCAACTTTCCTTCTGTGATTGTACCAGTTTTATCAAAAGCTATAGTACAAGCGTCACCCATCTGCTCTAGCGCTATTCCAGACTTGATAACCACGCCCTGCTTTGTGGCACGCCTTACTGCCGAGATCACTGCAACTGGAGTAATCATCGTTAATGTATATGGGCAAAATGTTATTAAAGCCGCCAGYGCGCGGTTCATTGCAAAATCTTTTTGATCTGCATACAAATTTAACCCTATATATATTAATATTGATGTTATAATCGCGGCTAAAACCACCCACTTAGACCACCTGTCTATAACTTTTTCTATAGGAGCTTTTTTGGCCTCTGCCTTCGTTACCAACTTAATCATCTTTTGCATCGAAGAATTTTCAAAGGTTTTGATCGTCTTTATATCTACAGCATTGACGCTATTCGTTGTTCCYGCAAATACTCGATGACTTATACCTTTATCTATCGGCAAGCTTTCACCAGTTATGACACTCTGATTAACTGCAGTATAGCCTGCTACAATCACTCCATCGACCGGAAAATTTTCGCCTGGCAAAACTCTAACAATGCTTTCTAACGCCACTTCTTCTGTATCAACCATAGTCTCTATGATATGGAAATCATTTTTTATGGTAATTACCCGCGCTTTTTTAGGAACTACTTCTACAATATTATATACACTATCTTTTGCTTTTTGGATAACTCTATCTTGAATACTTTTACCCAAAACCATAACAAATATAATCTCTCCTGCGGTCACAATATCATTTACACATATACATGCCACTATTGCTATGCTTACAAGAACGGCAGAGCTTATGTAATGTTCTTTTATAAATCTACATATAGCCATATAAATAGTTGGCACCCCCAAAAGAATTACAGTAACCCACGCAAAGTTCACCATATTTATGCTTATAATACTCATTATCAAACAAATACCGGATATACTTAACATTAATTTTGAAGTTAATAATTTATTAAGTTTTTGCTGCATTTCATTACCTCATCTTTCTTTCACTTTAGTTCATACAAATTAATTATATGCCTGGGTGTATACTTAATTTACAAAATATACAGTTTTAAAACGAATTATAGTTTGTCCAAAATATTTATTGACATTTTTTAAAATCAATGCTACAATTTTTTTATAAATTACATAAATAAAATATATAGACATTTATTTAATCAAACATTAATACAATATTAATAATGCTTTTTAAGAGGGGGGGATGTATGTTATAACCAATTTTAACCAATTAATTAATGCATATACTGAAATAATTCTAAAGGAAAGGTGGATGGTTTAAATATAAACCTTTGGAGAAAATGAAACTAACTAAAAAATGTTTATTTAGCGGCTTGACAACTCTTTTTATCTTTACTATTGCTTGGGGAGCTAACGACACCACTACTATAGATGCTACACAATATTTAGCATCCAATACTTTACCCAATATTAAAGCCCTTGAAAATAAAATAAATGTGACTTTTAGTATAGAATGCGATACTCTCTTAGAAGATGTGAATCGAAATAAGTTAAATTTTCTAAAACGCCGACGCGTTCCTGAAGATGGTGATATATATCCTACTAGCATTGTTACTCTTTTGGAAAATGAGAGTGTTTTTGATTTATTGCTTCGCTTGAGTCGAGGGAATGAATTTGAGCTAGGTTATTCTAATTTACTTTTTAGCGATGCAACACATATTGAAAGTATTGGCAACTTTGAAAAGTCTGATGCGGGAAGACGCAGTGGCTGGATTTATCGTGTCAACGGGATCTTTCCGAACTATAGCTGCACTGAATATAAACTATCCGATGGTGACGTTGTAGAGTGGCTTTATACTTGTGATTATGGTCGTGACCTTAACAACGGCAATAGAGTTTATCAATAGAAAATGATTTTTGCTTTGGGAGATGCCTTCAGATACATTGAAGCTCTCCCTTTTTTAATGCGCTGTTAACATTCAATGTTTAAAATGTATTCTTATAGTACATACTCTATTTAAAATAATATCATGTAGAGGAAAAATAATGAAAAATAAATTGATTATTAAAGGTGCACGCGAACACAATTTAAAAAATATTGATTTAGAATTAACTCGAGACCAACTGATTGTATTTACCGGACTTAGTGGCTCTGGAAAATCTTCATTAGCATTTGATACAATATATGCAGAAGGGCAAAGGCGTTATGTAGAATCTCTCTCTTCATATGCTAGACAATTTTTAGGACAAATGGAAAAACCCGATGTGGATCAAATTACAGGGCTCTCTCCTGCTATATCCATAGACCAAAAAACTACTAGCAAAAACCCTCGCTCTACTGTTGGAACAGTGACAGAAATATATGATTATTTACGATTATTATTTGCGCGAGTCGGAATTCCTCATTGCCCTAAATGTGGCAAAGAAATCAAAAAGCAAACCATTGACCAAATGGTTGATCAAATCTCCAAATTGCCTGCGAAAACTAAGATTATGCTATTAGCACCTGTTGTACGTGCCAGAAAAGGTGAACACAAAAAGATACTGCAATCAGCTGTTGAGCAAGGCTATATCAGAGCAAAAATTGATGGCGAATTGGTAGATTTAACTGAGGATGAAGTTACCTTAGATAAAAAGAAGAAGCATACCATAGAAATTGTAGTTGACAGACTTGTTATAAAAGAKGGCATTAGCAAAAGATTAACCGACTCAATCGAAACAATTATGAAACTTACGGGCGGTATATTGATAATAGATGCAGGCACGCAAACACTACAATTTAGCGAAAATTTTGCTTGTCCTGATTGCGGCATAAACATAGAAGAGATCGAACCACGATTATTTTCGTTTAACAATCCTTATGGAGCTTGCCCCGAATGTACTGGGCTTGGTCAAACGCTAGAAGTGGACAAAGATTTGATCATTCCAAACCCAAATTTAACTCTCAGAGAGGGCGCAATTGCCGTTATCGGATGGGGCTCTATTGCGAATAAAGAAAGTTACGCCTATGCTTTATTTGAAAAACTTATGGAGCAATATAATTTTGACTTAGATACCCCTTTTATCAAATTACCGGCAACTGTTCAGAACATGATTTTATATGGCACCGATGGCAAAAAGGTTAAATTTACCTATTATGGAGAATATGGCACCAGAACTTATGATTATGCATTTACGGGCATCGTCGAACATGTCATGCGAAGATATAGAGAAACAACATCAGCWGGAATGCAAGCCGAGTATGAATCGTATATGACTAGCATTCCGTGTAGCCGTTGTCATGGCAACCGTCTTAAGGATAGCGCATTAGCAGTCACAGTTGCTGGTAAAAATATATCTGAARTAACTCAGTTGCCAATTGGAGATTTAAAAGATTTCTTTCTCAATATAAATTTATCTGACAGGCAGCTAGCAATAGGTGCTCAAATTTTAAAAGAGATCAATGCAAGRATAGGATTTTTGGTAGATGTGGGAYTAGACTACCTTTCGCTTGCTAGATCCAGCGGCACATTATCTGGTGGAGAATCTCAACGAATACGCTTGGCAACGCAGATAGGATCTGGCTTGGTAGGAGTCTTATATATATTAGATGAGCCTAGCATTGGTTTGCATCAAAAAGATAACGAAAGACTTATAAAAACGCTTATTAAATTGAAAAATCTTGGCAATACTCTAATTGTTGTCGAGCACGATGAAGAGACGATGGTTGCTGCCGACTTGATTGTGGATATCGGTCCTGGTGCCGGAGAACATGGCGGTGAGATTGTTGCCGCTGGACCCATCAGCAAGATAGTTAAGAACAAAAAATCCCTTACAGCAGATTATTTGAGCGGTCGTAAAAAAATAGCAATACCAGAAGTGCGCAGAGCAGGCAATGGTCATAAGCTTATAATAGAAGGTGCAAAAGAGAACAATCTTAAAGATATAACTGTTACTATTCCGCTGGGAGTTTTTACCTGCATAACCGGCGTTTCTGGATCTGGAAAAAGTACCTTAATTAATGAAATTTTGCTAAAAAAACTAGCAAGAGATTTGAATCGTGCCAAGGTCAAACCTGGTGCGCACAAAGATATTCTTGGACTTGAAAACTTGGACAAAGTAATTAGCATAGACCAATCTCCTATAGGAAGAACTCCTCGTTCAAATCCTGCCACATATGTTGGAGTATTCGATTTAATTAGAGATATTTTTGCGCAAACACAAGAGGCTAAAATAAAAGGCTATAAAAAAGGTCGATTTAGTTTTAATGTTAAGGGTGGGCGCTGCGAAGCTTGCAAGGGAGATGGTGTTCTAAAAATAGAAATGCACTTTCTTCCAGACGTATATGTTCCCTGCGAAGTTTGTCATGGAAAACGATATAATAGAGAGACATTGGATATTCAATATAAAGAAAAAACTATTTCCGATGTATTGAATATGACTGTTGCCGAAGCCTTTGAATTTTTTAAAAATATCCCCAGTATTGCAAAGAAATTAAAAACATTAATCGATGTTGGACTTTCTTATATCAAGCTTGGCCAACCATCCACAACTCTTTCTGGCGGAGAAGCTCAGCGTATAAAACTTGCCACTGAACTTAGCAAACGAACTACCGGAAAAACAATATATATATTAGATGAACCAACAACGGGGTTGCATTTTGCAGATGTAGATAAGCTTATCAGAATATTAGACAGGCTTGTAAATAATGGAAATACAGTTGTAGTAATCGAACATAATTTGGATATTATCAAAATTGCAGACTATATTATAGACTTGGGACCTCTTGGTGGAGTCAAAGGGGGAACTGTTGTTGCAACCGGCACACCCGAAGAAGTCGCAACAGTAAAACAATCATATACCGGACAATTTCTAGAACGAATAATATTAGCAAACCAAACATAATCCCTATTATAGACTTCGCATTATACACTATAATCTATACTTGAAGGAGATTTTAACATGAAAAAAGTAGCATTAATCACAGGAGCATCTAGCGGGATAGGTCTGGAACTTGCCAAACTACATGCGTACAAAGGGGGCGATCTAGTAATCGTTGCGAAAACAACGGAAGATTTAACACACGTTGCCGAGCTAATCGATTCTAAATGTCAATCAAAAGTTTATTGCATTRCAAAAGACCTATCTAAACCTGGAGCCGCAACAGAGCTTTATAACGAAATAAAGTCACAAGAAATAGAAATCAACTATCTCATAAACAATGCCGAACTTGGCAATCAAGGATATTTCTATGAACAAGACTTAGAAACCAACCTTGCCATGATGCAAATCAATATGATTGCCGTTACCGAACTTACCAGAAAATTTTTACCCGACTTTATAGCAAGAGGCTTTGGAAAAATTCTAAATACTTCATCCACAGCAGCTCTAATGCCCGGACCACTTCAAGCTGTATACTATGCCACAAAAGCATACGTTACATCTTTTTCTAATGCAATAGCGTCTGAACTCGAAGGCACCGGAGTAACTGTAACCGCACTAATGCCTGAGGCTACAGAAACTCGCCTTGCGCAACGATCTCGAACCGAAAAAACAGAATCATTCAAACAAACTGCTTCTGCTAGCAAAATTGCGCAAGAGGGATATGAGGCAATGATGCAAGGAAAGCTTGATATTATTGCAGGAATCCCATTTCCTCTTAGCATAATGTTAAAGACATCTCCATTTTTTTCTAAGAAGAAATTATTGAATCATATTAAGAAAAGTCAACAAGTAGAACAACTTGATACCGCACCTATACAATAAAAATGTGTATATCCCTACTCTAACAATGAATCTGGTCCTCTAAAAACTTTAACTGGGCTAGATTTATTTTATTTAAATCCATTGCCAATAAATGTAAGATTTGATATAATGTTTATCGACTATATTTTATCAACAAAAGGGTGGTTGTGGTATGAAAAACAAAGTATTACTAGGGGCAATAAGTTTATTTTTTTCTATGCATTCATCTACATTTGCTAAACCCATTGATTTTTTAGAGACACAAAATTTGTTTAGTGATATCAATATTTCAGATGAAGAGAAACAAAATTGGCTTATAGAAATCGGAATGTTGCAAGGCACTCTTGCACAAACAAAGTACGCACAAATAAATGGACAAAATGTAGCTTTATATACGTATGATAACGTGGATTATGTCTTTACCAATCCAGGTATAAACAATATGAATACAACGCAGGCCATT
The DNA here is from genome assembly GCF_000171335.1 of Candidatus Epulonipiscium viviparus. Lineage (GTDB taxonomy): Bacteria > Bacillota > Clostridia > Lachnospirales > Cellulosilyticaceae > Epulonipiscioides > Epulonipiscioides viviparus. The sequence goes on along the minus strand of NZ_ABEQ01000035.3, from coordinate 1,744 downwards.
CTGACCGCCAACTCTCCTGCAAATCTCAACTTTACATTGTCAGATCAAATACTAACATCCGGAGCACTCGAAACTTATTTTTTACACGGTAGCAATGGGATTTACGTTCCAATAAACTCTCTTTCAAACATCTTTTCTATTGCAAATAACGGCAATTATTATTCCTTGGTCGAGAAAAAAAATAGTGAACTAAACAATCTTTTGCAAACATCCAGTTATGGGATTCACAATTTAACTTCAAATTTATTGAGTGTTACATATGAGGACAACTATAGTCAAACGTGGGAAATTGAAAATTTGTTTCCACAATATACTTATGGTATAAATGCAGACAACATCAACATTACAAAAATCGAACAAAATGGTGAAACTATCTATACTCCTCCAAAAGTTGTAGATACTACCGCAGAATTTAATAAAATTGTAGCAACCAACACGCAGTATGTACAACAAAAAATAGCGGCCAAAAATGAACAACTTGAAGCAACACGATTGGCAGAAGAGGCACGAATAGCAGAAGAAACGAAAAAAGCCGAAGAGGCAAGAAAAGCTGCAGAAGCACAAAAAGCCGCAGAAGCACAAAAAGCTGCAGAAGCGCAAAAAGCTGCAGAGGCGAAGAAGCTCGAAGAAACAAATAAAACGCTTGATTCTATCGACGATTTTGATGCACAAGTTGAGTTTATAGAGGCAGTTAAAAAAGCTGAAGAATCGAGAATAGCCGAAGAAGCTCGAATAGCAAAAGAAATTTATCAAGTAGAAGAGACACGCATTTCATTAGAATTACAACAAGCTCAAAAGGCACGCGATGATATCCAAGCAATGGTTGATACAGAAAAAGCTAGGCTGGATACCCTCGCCAACAACAAAACTACACCTCTTACATCTGCAGAACAAGCAGTTCTCACAGCCTTAACAAACGCCGTAAAAGTTTCACAGAGCCAAGTAGATACAGAACAAGCAAAACTCGATGCACTTGCCAAAGCCGAATCCGCACGTGCTCAAGCCGAAAAGGCCGCACTTAAAGCTGCAGATCAAGCTCGAATAAATTCACTTACAAAAATAGAAACCGAAAAAGCTAAGGCTCAAGTTCAGGCACAAAATTTAGAAGCAGTGTTTCCAGCATATATTATTAAAGGCAAAATGAGGTATTCAACAAACGGATTAAAAGCTGGTCAGGAAGTAACTATTCATATGGCAGAAGACGGGTACAGCTATTATATCGATACCAACAATTATCTAGAAACTAAAACTGGCTTAGTAGTTGTTCCTTGGGATAGCGTTAGCTTATACAATGACCCTCCAGTAAACAAAAATAGAGCAACGACAGAGCAAATTGAAACATATGTAAATAGCTTAGGGCTCACCAGCAAAACTAATCGCTTGGTTTGGACCGATTTACATAGGCAAAGAACCTATATATTCGAAAAGGAAGATGGCAAATGGGTATTATTTAAAGATTTAATATGCTCTACCGGGAAACGCAAGTCACCAACTCCTCGAGGCATTTATTCATTGACTGCTTATGTTCCTTATTTTGGAGTTAACAAGGGCTATATGGCCAAAAATGCAGTGCAATTTTTTGGAGACTATTTATACCATTCCATTATTTTTGACAAAACTGGCAGCTATTTATTGGAGGGATACGGAGTGCTAGGCGACCGCGCATCTCAAGGCTGCATTAGGTTTGATCCAGATGTGAGTGAGTGGTTTTACAAAAACATGAAACTTGGTACCGCCGTTTATA
>NZ_ABEQ01000036.3 GCF_000171335.1 Candidatus Epulonipiscium viviparus | reverse complement strand
ATTATATAAGTATTACGACTCCTACATTACAGGAAGTATGTGCAAAAATGGGTGTAAATAGCAATTAAACTTATTGATGGGGCAACGCTGGAAACAAATGAAGAGGAATATTTATTAATTAAGCTAGAAAATGTAGATTAGGCAGGGAAAATACTCCCTGCTTTTTAATTGTATGATATTTTTAGCCATTCAAGYGCTAGATTAACCCAGCTTGCTACATGTTCGTTGAGATGTTTTTCGTTAGTGGCACTTTGGTCATTTGCTAAGCTTAGCCCATGTGTTCCGAAGGGGTAAATATGAAGTTCGAAAGGTATGCTATTTTTTCTAAGCGCATCAGCAAACATAAATGCATTTTCGACTGGAACTACTTTATCAGATATTGTATGCCAAATGAAAGTAGGTGGTGTTGCTGCAGAGACATAATCAGATATGGCGGTAGTATAGTATTCCTGTCGAGAAGGTGTAATGTCGATATCTTCAACAACAAACTTTGGAGGGGTATGTGGTTTGATATCAATTACTGCGTAGCCTAAAAGTAATTTATTTGGATAGCAATCTGTAGATTTAATTTTGAGTGTATCAGATATAAATTTGCGACCAAACAGTGTGGCTAAACTGGCACATAGATGTCCTCCAGCCGAAAAACCGGCTATGGATATATTTTTGGGATCAATGTAATATTGTGTAGCATTAACTCTGACATGAGCAACGGCTGCAGCAAGCTCTAAGAGTTGCTGTGGATATTGAACTGGTAATACGCTATATCGCAATATAAATACATTATAGCCTTCTGATAAAAATTTTAAAGCAATAGGCTCAGCTTCTCTGTCAGAAGTATACTGATAATATCCACCAGGGCAGATTATTATGCAAGGACGTTTATTGTGAGTGTCATATTCTGTACTTTTATATTGATTATATATTTCCAAAATAGGATTAGCACCTGGAATAGAAAGAGAAGGATAAATCTCTGCTAAGTTTAATTTAGTTTTCATGAGTACCTCCAAAAATATTTATGTGTTAATTATCTAAAATTTTTTTGAAATTGACAAGGTGAAATTGATAAATATTTAATAAAACATACTCAAAATGTATGGTAAAGTTTGGCTTGCCCTCATATAATTTTACGATATGAAAATTTTATTAGGGGGTACGTTATTGATTACTCAATCAGAAATTAATTATTTAAAGAGTCTTCCTGCTTTTAGGATAAACGAAATGGTAGCCCAAATGCTAGCTGTGTTGAATAATAAAAATAAATTGAAAATGTTTTATGAATTTAGCTGGGTAAAAAAAATGCAAGATGATATCGATACTGATACCCAAATTGATGAATATATCGTAACGGCTCTCAATGTGCTCTATAGTTTAGAGTATATTCATTCTGAAATAATCATAAACTTGACGATGGAGCTAAACTTGATATATTTAAGGAAGCGCAACAGACTTTTATGGCCATTGTTGACTAAATTAAATGAGCAAGTTGATACTATAGATAATTTAAATGAAATATTAATTAATATAGATAGCGGAGTATATGCTGCAGATAACCCATTAATTAACATATTTAATATTACATCAATTTTAGGTGAATATACAATAAAAAATATTGAAAAAATGAAAATGATTACAAATGAATTGCAAAAAAACAATGTTTTATCTGATATAGAAATAAATTTACAAGATATTATAACACTGATTATGGATGTTGAAGAAGAAATTGGTGCTATATATTTGGAGTCGCAGACATTAAAAGATAATTTTATTGGAAAAATTTTATTAAAAACTGTTGAAGAATATCACCTAGATATAAAGAAAGAAACAATCGATAAATTTGTGATGACAAATAAAATACTGGCAGAGCAGAACTTAAATATGAATACTAAAATTTCTATTAATGATATTTACTTAGAGTTAATTGAAGCCAAAATATTAAATTATGAAAATATTGATAATTTTATAAAGAAGATAGACATGAATAAGGTGATAATTCCATCTATAGACTTTATTTTAAATGAATGTAGAATTGAGGATATGTCGAAATCTTTTAGGAGTTTAATACGCATGGGCATAAGTGGCGATAAAGATGCGCAATATGATATAGGCTTTGGATATACCAACGGTATTGGGGTTACAAAGAATGTAGCGAGAGGTTTTAAATGGTTTAAAATGGCAGCGGATCAGGGGCATAAGAATGCTCAATAYGAAGTAAGCTATGCATATATATATGAACAAGCATCTATTGTAAATACCAGTATTTCACATGATACTCTTCCTTTGTTACTAGGTAATAAATCTGCAGAAGTGAAAGTTATAACCGAAAATCTAGAACTAATAGATAATGCTGAACTTTTTGAAAATTATAAATTGATGGCAGAAAGAGGAGATGCGACAGCGCAATATCGAATTGCTTCCGCATATATTTATGGAAATGGTACAGAGAAAAATTTGATACAAGGATTTCGGTGGTATCAAAAAGCTGCGGAGCAAGAACATGTAGAAGCGCAATACAAATTAGGATATTGCTATGAAAAAGGAACAGGTGTTGATTCAGATTTAGAAATGGCATTTAAATTTTATCAAAAAGCCGCTACCTTAGGAAGTGTAAAAGCTCAGACTAATCTAGCTTTATGCTATGAAAAAGGTATAGGAACTACTTTAGATTTGGATAAGGCCTTTGAATGGTATGTACGGGCAGCAGTAAGTGGTTTTGCTAAAGCACAAAATAATCTTGGATATCTTTATGAAAAYGGAAAAGGCGCAACGAAAAATTATTCTAAAGCATTTGAATGGTATCAAAAAGCTGCAATACAAGGTCATGCAAAAGCCCAATATAATTTGGCATTGTGCTATGAATATGGTAAGGGTGTGATAAAAAACTTGGATGAAACTTTTAAATGGTTTAAAGAATCTGCAGAGCAAGGGAATATGTATGCACAGTACGCATTAGGAGCGGCATATATAAAAGGCTTGGGAACTAAAAAAGACAAAGAACAAGGCTATTTTTGGTATCAAAAAGCTGCCGAGCAAGGACATCTGGAGGCTGGAGATAAGATTAAGAAAAGAAARTTTTTTAAAAAATTAAATATAATAAGAAGAAAATGACGGGGGTGTATAGAGATGGTTGATATAGACTACTTAGTAGCGCAGCCGGTGTACAAGATAAATAAAATGATTGCAGAAATGATTGCTTTATTTATTGATGGAAATAAGGATGCATTACTACAAAATACAGACTGGTTTAAAAGAATGCGAACCAATCAATATGATGATTATATAATAGAAACGATTGTAGCATTAAATGAAAGAAATTGTATTAGCGCGGCAATTATAGTAAATCTTAGAACAATATTAGGACTGCTAAATATCGAGTTAAAGAACGAATTGATTGCAGAACTATTGATAAGCTTGGATGAAAAAATTTATGCAATGAATAATTTAGAAATGGTATTAAATCAAGTTACATATACAACAGATAATATTATTGGAGATATATTACAGGTAACAGCATTAATAAACTTTCATACATTGAATAATATTGAAAAAGCTGAAATAATAACTACACAAATATTTGAAAATAAAGTTATTGCAAGCAAAGAATTAGATATGTTGGAAATTTTGATGCAGATTCAAGATATTGAAGAAATTGATATTGGAGTAATTTATCTGGAGCTGCARGTATTACAGGACGATGCTATTTGTACAGTAGCATTAGAGATGTTAGAGGCATATCATTTGCTATCTGAAACCAAAAAAAAGTTGATTGAGCCAACAAGTTTTATCGAAGCGATGTTRGCAGAACAAAAGTTAAATGCCCTAGCGCAATTTGATGTGTTTAGTATTTATAAAAATATTATAGAAACGAAAATGGAAAACTATGAAATACTATTTTTAGAAGAAGTGATGTCAAACTCCACCATTTTGCCTATAGATTTCATGGAGCCCGCAGATGCAAAAGGGCAATATGATCTAGCTTGGAAATATATCAAGGGAATCGATATTAAAAAAAATGTAAGTGCTGGAATTGATTGGCTGCGCACTGCTGCAGAGAATGGATATGTATATGCTCAATATCATATGGCGCTGAGATATGCAGCTGGAGATGGGATAGAACAAGATGAGCATAAGGCTTGGGAATGGTTCGAGAAGGCAGCGGCGCAAGGACATGCTAAATCTATATATAAATTAGGAAAAATTTATACTGATGGAATTATAGTAGAAAAAGATTATGAAAAAGCTTTTAATTGTTATTTGCAGTTGGCTCAAAAAAGCAACAAAGATGCTCAATATAAAGTGGGTATAGCATATATGTATGGAAATGGTGTAGAAAAAGATTCGACAAAAGCTTTTGAGTGGCTAAAGAAAGCTGCCGAAAGAAAGCACAAAGAATCTCAGCACAAGATTGGAATTGCATATGCTGAAGGTGTCGGCGTCGAGCAAAATTTAGAAGAAGCGTTTCGATGGTCTAAATTGGCGGCAGATCAGGGATATTTATTTGCTCAAAATAATGTTGGTGTTGCATATGAAAAGGGTCTCGGGGTAAAGCAAGATGACGACGAAGCATTTGCTTGGTATATGAAAGCCGCGCTGCAAAATGGAGTYGAAGCACAATTTAATTTGGGTATCTGCTATGAAAAAGGAATAGGGGTTTTACAAAACTTGTATGGAGCGTTTGAGTGGTATAGTAAGGCTGCGAAGCAAGGATATGTGGCCGCACAGATTAAGATTGGAGATTTATATTTTGATGGCTTAGGGGTTATGCAAAATTTTTATGAAGCATTTGCCTGGTATGCGAAAGCGGCAAAGGATGGAGATACACTGGCTCGTCACAAGGTAGCAGAATGTTATGAAAATGGAACTGGCGTTGAAATTGATATGGTAAAAGCATTTAGGTTATTCGAGCAACTGGCTAAAGAGGGGCACGCCGAGTCTAGGTATGATATTGGTTATTTTTATGGTACTGGAACGGTTGTACATAAAAGTGCAAGAAAGGCATTCAAGTGGTATAAGAGTGCAGCTGTTGGGGGTTTTGCACAAGCACAATATAGCGTAGCTTTATGTTATGAGGTAGGAATAGGTGTATCGAAAAATAAAATTAAAGCATTTAAATGGCTTAAATCTGCGGCAGATGGTGGATGCGTAGACGCACAATATGAATTGGCTATGGCTTATTTTGAAGGGAATGGTACATCAAAAGATAGGCCAAAGGGTAAGTGGTGGCTTCAAAAAGCAGCGAATCAAGGACATGAAGCCGCATTATTGAAATGGGAAAAGATGACTAAATAGTAAAACTTGTGTTTTTTATTAAAAACGGATATTCTAATAGAGTCAAAAATAATATGATTAGCAAGAAAAAATTACTCCCTTTTTTATTATAGAGGGAGTTTAATAAATGGAGGAGTTTATGATTAGAAAAGCAGTTGTTGAAGATGCATGGCAAGTTGATCTCTACTTTAATGAAGCTAGAAATTACTTTAAGGAGAAAGGCGTAGATCAGTGGCAAGGTAGTTATCCTAATGCTTTGGATGTTAAAGAAGATTCTAAGAGGGGAAACGGATATGTGGTTGTTGAAGATGAAATAGTAAAGGCCTACTTTTTTTTAATATTTGGAGATGACCCTACCTATTCAACTATCTATGATGGAAGTTGGATTACAGATAAATCATATGGAGTATTGCACAGAGTGGTTGTAGGAATGAAGTTTAGGCAAGAGGGCATTGGGAGCCAGATTTTTGCGTTTGCTATAGAAGAGGCAAGAAAATTGAGGATGAATCTACGTATAGATACGCATAAAGATAATATTGCTATGCAAAAGCTGATCGAAAAAAATGAGTTTGATTATTGTGGAATAATTTATATCGGTGATGGCAGTGCCAGATTAGCATATGAACGAGAAATTGAATAAAAAATTTTTTGGAAGAGGAGGTGAGAAAAATCAAAATTTTGGAGATCCAGAAATGTTATTTTAAAAAAAATGACAAAAAAAATCGAAAAAAATAAAAAAAAGACTTGCTTTTTTTTTAAAGGTATGTTATATTATGTTTATCACATCTTAGGCCGACATGGCGGAATGGCAGACGCAGTGGATTCAAAATCCACCACCCCTAAAGTGTGTGGGTTCGAGTCCCACTGTCGGTATATAAAAAGCAGCYTAACTTTTACAGTTAGGCTGCTTTTTGGTTTGTACTGCAATAAATAACTGCGCTTTAGATGGTAAAATGTACATCTATAGAATTTGGAACATACAATTTAAAATTTTGCCAAGTGGATTCGGTACCACCATAGTATATATCGGTCAAATTTAAGCAATCACCAAATATGCCAGGCTCAATAATTCCATCATAGTTAGAGTTGTGTATTGATGTAACAGAAGTAGGTATAAAAATAGATTGTAATCCCGAAAATCTAAAAGCATTTTCTTCTATAGAAGTGACAGTACTAGGAAGTATAACTGTAAAAGCATTTTGTTTGGCAAAGGGTTGTCCTTCAAAAGCACCTTTTCCTATTGTTTTAACGAGGAATCCATCTATAACTGCTGGAATATTAGCAATTGTTATTGTATTGTCTGCGTCGGTAATTGTGCCAGAAGCAGCGTCAAATTTTATGCGACCTCCTTCCACTCCGTTAACATTGATCCATATAGGACCAATATTTTSAAATAACACTTCAACCTGATTTGAAATATCCACATCAAGGTTATCCCATTCTTCTTTAGATCCTCCAAAATATATTGTCTTTAARTAATTACAGTTAGCAAATGTATTTTTGGCTATCTCAGTAACAGAAGCTGGTATGGATATTGTTGCTATTGTCGAATTTCTAAATGCATGACTTTTTATGGCAGTCACTGTATCTGGTATTTTTGCAGATTTTATATTAATGCGATTTTCAAATGAACCTTCACCTATTACTTTAACTGCTGCTCCAGAAATTTCTTCCGGAATGTCAATGGCAAAACCAACATAATCTGCAGAATCTAAAACGGTTCCAGAATCTATATCAAATCTAATTGGACCGCCTTCTATATCCTTGATAAAAAACCACTCCGGACTTAGGGTATGGATTATCTCCAAAGTATCATTTGATGATAGGTCAATATTAAAACAATCCCAGTCTGAAGTACTGCCATTAAAATAGATGGTGTTTAAATTATCAGCTCCATCAAGAAAATTGCTTACAAGTCTGTTTGGTGCCTTTGTAAAAGCAATAGTTTGTAACGCAGGAGCATTTTTGAATAATGTAGAGTTGATATATGCCAATGTGCTAGGAAATGCCACAGATTCGAGTAAGGTTGCATCTTCAAAGGCAGGAGTCATAATTTGTGTGACAGGCTTACCATCAATATTGGCTGGAATACTAGCAGATGTAACGGTGTTTTGAACATCAAAGATTTCAATTTGATCTGTAAATATGGCCATTCTTCGGTCTGCATAAAATGTGGTGGCATTTCCATAAATAACTTTGCCACCCTCTATTCCAGGAATGGTTGCTAACTGAGCATTGACAACGCATCTAACCTGGCTGGGAGTAACAATCACAACAGGAGTGGTCGCAGCGGGCCATCTATAATTATCGCTAATTCTGGTAAGTCTATAATATTTTTCTGCAGTTGAAATACCTAGGTTGATGCTATGTCCACCATAAAATATAAACTCAAGAGCATAACTTTGATAAAACGCATTACTAGGAACGTATGTTACTGATTTTGGAATAAATATTTTTTGGAGGGCAGTGTTTTTGAAAGCATAGGAGCCGATAGACTTTACGGTTTCGGGTAGTGTGACTTCGGTTAATTGGGTACAATTTTCAAATGCATTGGAGGCAATAGCAATGACAGGAATACCATTGATGGTTTCTGGAATATATGCTGTAGTTATAGTTGTTTCAGCTTCTACAATGGTTCCGGTACTAGGATTAAATTTGAGTTTACCACCAGTAACTCCTTCTACTTCTAAAAAAGATGTATCTAGATACAAACGGCTGACTCCGGCATTAGTTTCTAATAAATTGACGGAATCGGCAACATCGGCTTGAAGACATGAAGGTGTTGCACATAACAAAGTGGCTGCAATGAGATAGTTATATTTTCTTTTCATAGTTATTCTCCTTAATAATTAATCCGCATAAATGAAAAATGTCATAATAATTTGAAAAATGTTATATTTATTAATAAAAATACAATACTTGCAACAACTTGTCAATATACAATTTTTTCCTAYAAACACAGTAAAATATCAGATATATGTAAAATGGTTCCTAGCTATATAAGAAGCCAGGAAACATTGTGCTCATGCGTCGGCCAAATCTAGATATTTATCAGCCAAGTCATCATTACCTAAATGTAAATAGCATTCTGCTATATTTCTATAAACTAGCTGCTTATGTTCTGAAAAATCTATTGCTTTAATAAATATATTTGCGGCTTGATCAAATTGACTCATATGAAAATAGCAATCTGCAATAATTTCGAGACAAATATTTTCGGAGTGCCCTAGAGAAATTGCTTTTACTAACAGTGGGATTACTATTTTATAATTACCTATTTTATAGAATATTACACTAAGTTCAAGATACGCATCTTTGCAATTGGGATATAGTTCTATGATTTCTTGATATTTTTTTAAACTGTTTAATATCTCGCCTAGTTGGTTATAACAACGAGATTGTAGCAAGAGTATTTCGAGTGTGGTCGAATTATGTTGCAAGTACAATAGACTATTATTTAATGCTTCTTGAAATTCAGAATTTGCAAAATTTGAATACATAAGGTCTTCATAATCTTTAGATGGATTGTCCATAGTAATTTCCTCTCTGTTATTGAATTTTTATTCTATTCTTTATTATGCAAAATAATTTACCAATTATACAAAAAAATATTTATGATTTTTAGTTAAAGCAAATAAAAATTTAATTGCTTAGGAATATGTTGTAATGGCTTGATATATTAATAAATTTTAAAGAATGTACTTGCAATTAACTATATTATAGATCTTTTTTGAGTGAAAATTTTGCAAAAGATATTCAAAATATATATATAATTTTTTAAATTACTATAAAAGGGAAGAAAAAAAATATATATTTAGTTAAAGTGAATGAGATGTTAAGAAATTAAACATTCGTGTTAAGATTTTATGTATATTATATCCATGGGATTTGATAAAATTAATTTAGAAAAACAAAGGGGGGGTGCACATTTTATGAAATTATTTTTACAACAATACACCGAAGGAGGGAAAGTATGAAAGCAAAATACAAAAATTGGCTTTGGTTTGCTGGTATTGTAGCAGTTTTCGGATGTTATTTTGGGTATAATGCTATGCAAGAAGTCGACAATTTTTCATTTAAGTATGAAGGCGTTGACTTAGATGCAGAAGTTTCTAGTATTGATCGTGAAGGAACCTATTCAGATTATCAAGTATCTCATGCTTCGACACCTCATGCTTTAAAGAGCATTGAAGTTGATTTAACAGATGTTAACAAAACAGAGGGTGCTAGTTTTCATAAGAATTATGAAGGGGAAAGTAATGTTTTAATAACAGAGCCCCAATCTTATGTAGAATGGGACGTTGATGTTAAAGAAGAAGGATTATACCAAGTAGAGGTTGAATATTATCCAGCACCAGGAAAGGGTACTGATATAGAAAGAGCATTTTACATTAATGGTGAAATTCCTTTTAATGGTTCTGATAAAATATTGTTTACTAGACTTTGGGGCGATGCCGGAGCAGTCAAATCAGATAATCAAGGTAATGAGATTCGTCCAAGTCAGATAGAGCTTCCAGAGTGGAATACTTTAGCCTTTAAAGACTATATGGGATATGAAGTTGATCCATATGAGTTTTATTTCGAAAAAGGCAAGAATACTATTGCACTGGAGGGAGTTGGCGAACCGTTAGCAATCAAGTCAATTACGTTAAAGGCAGTCGAAAAAATTCCTACTTATGCAGAGTATAGTTCTGTTGCACGTAGCAGTTCAATCGAAGACTTCGAATTAACAATTCCTGGTGAAAAAGCCTCGCTTACAACATCACCTTCCCTATATGCTACATATGATCGTTCATCTCCTGGAACAGAACCATATAGTATATCTAAAATCAAACTCAATATGGGTGGCGGATACGCATTTCGTATAGCTGGTCAATGGATTGAATGGGACTTTGAAGTTCCGCAAGATGGATATTATTATATTGATCTAAAAGGACGTCAGAATTATCAACGTGGTTTTGTATCAAATAGATCTATATATATAGATGATAAAATCCCTTTCCAAGAATTGTCAGCAATTCCGTTTCAGTATAGTAACGACTGGGTTTTAACTACTTTTTCTGTTGATGGGGAACCCGCACCTATTTATTTAGAAGCTGGTAAGCATTCTATAAAAACACAAATTACTCTGGGTGATCTTGGTGAAATTTTAGGAGATCTTGAGGATAGTGTATATAGACTAAATGCTATGTATCGTAAAATTCTAGTTCTTACAGGTAGTGTTCCTGACGCGTATCGTGATTATAATATTGATAAAGTGTATCCGGATGTAATCGAAGGAATGGCCCTTGAAAGCAAGAGATTATATAAAATCGTAGATGATCTTACTGCATATGCAGGTGAAAAATCTAGCCAATCAGCGATTATTGAGACATTGGCTCGTCAGCTAGAAGAGTTTGTGGAAAGCCCTGATGAAATTCCAGGCTCACTTTCAAATTTTAATAGTAATGTAAGTGCTCTTGGTACAACAATCTTAACTCTAAGTGAATCACCTCTAGATATCGATGAATTTGTTGTTCGCTCTACTGATGTTAAACCTAAAAAGGTTAGCTCTGGAATTTTCTCTAATACTTTCCATGAAGTTGGCTCTTTTGTTGCATCATTCTTTACTGATTACAATTCGGTAGGTAATGTATATGAAGATCAAGAGGTTGTTGATATATGGTTACTAACAGGACGTGACCAAAGTACCGTTATCAAAAATATGATTGATGATACATTTACCCCAGAAACTGGCATTAAGGTTAATGTTAAGTTGGTAGAAGGCGGAACCCTTATGAAGGCAGTTATTTCGGGTGCAGGTCCTGACCTAGTTCTTTCTATTGGTCAAGGCGAGCCAGTTAACTACGCACTACGTAATGCGGTTGAAGACTTAACTCAATTTGAAGATTTTGAGGAAATATTCTCTCGTTTCTATCCTAGTGCTTATGAGCCATTTAAATTCGAGGGTGGGGTGTATGCTATTCCAGATACGCAAAGCTATGATGTGTTGTTCTTTAGAACAGATATTATGAATGAACTGGGACTAGATGTACCAAACACTTGGCAAGATCTAATTGATATGCTTCCTGTAATTCAACAAAATAATATGGGCGTTGCAATTCCATCTCTTATGGGAACAACTGGAACAGATCCATCAATGTTCTTGGGAATGCTATATCAACAAGGTGCTGATTTGTATAGTGAAGAAAGAGATAGAATTTTGCTAGATTCTCCAGAGAGTGTTTACGCATTCGAAACGTATACCAAGTTCTTTACGCATTATAAATTGCCATCTGAATACAACTTCCTAAACCGTTTCCGTTCTGGTGAAATGCCTATCGGTGTTCAAGGATATGGAATGTACAATTCGTTAGCCGTATTTGCGCCAGAGATTCGTGGTCTTTGGGACTTTGCTCTTATGCCTGGTACAGAACGAGAAGACGGAACAATCGATAGAACAGCATATGGAGGATCTTCTGGATCTATGATGTTAAAGCAAGAYAATGCGGTGATCAAGGAACAAGGATGGGAATTTTTGAAGTGGTGGACAGATGCTCCTACTCAAGTTAGGTTTGGTCGTGAAATGGAGAGTATTTTGGGACCTTCAGCTCGTTATGCTACCGCTAATATCGAAGGATTCCAGCAACTGCCTTGGACTAATGAGCAACAAGAAATTCTACTGGAGCAATGGAAGTGGGTAGAAGGTACTCCGCAAATTGCCGGTGGATATTATACATTCAGACACATAACAAACGCAGTTCGTAACGTTGTTAATAATAATAATGACCCTCGTGAAACACTACTCGACTATACTAAACTTATCAATGAAGAAATTGAGAAAAAACGTCTTGAGTTTGGCCTAGAAATTAATAAAGAAGGGGAGGAATAAGATGGAGCGTTTTTTTAGTCAGTTAAAAAAGAAGTCGGCATACACTTGGCTTCAAATGAAGAAAAGTAAAGTTTATTATTTGTTCGTATTACCATATGCTATTCTCTTTACAATTTTCTTTATAGCACCAGTTGTTGTATCCATCATTTTAAGCTTTACCTATTATAATGTACTGGAGCCACCTCAATGGATAGGGCTTCAAAACTACATTAATTTACTGCTTGCAGATGATATTTTCTTAATTGGTGTTAAGAATACATTCATTATAGCTGCAATAACAGGACCTATAGGTTACATCGCAGCGTTCCTATTTGCTTGGTTCATAAATGAGCTTCCACCAAGAATTAGAACTATCGCCGTTGTTGTTTTTTACGCACCAACAATTTCAGGTCAGGTTTATCTAATTTGGTCTATAATGTTCTCTGGTGACCCATATGGATATGTAAATGCGTTTTTACTGCGATTCGGAATAATAACAGAGCCAATTTTATGGTTATCAAATCCAACGTATATGATGCCAGTTATAATTGGAGTTATTTTATGGATGAGTTTGGGAACAGGATTCCTATCGTTTATTGCAGGTCTGCAAGGTATTGACAGAAGTCTTATCGAAGCGGGTTGCGTAGATGGTATAAGCAATCGTTGGCAAGAACTATGGTTTATTACTCTTCCAAGTATGAAGCCGATGCTTTTATTCGGTGCTATTATGTCAATTACGCAAGCATTTAACGTGGCAGACGTAACGATGGCACTTGCTGGATTCCCTAGTACAGACTATGCCGCTCGTACAGTTGTATCTCACCTTATCGATTACGGTTCAACTCGTTTTGAGATGGGTTACGCATCAGCTATAGCGACCTTATTATTTGGAACAATGATTCTTTGTAAAGGTGCAATTCAAAAAATGTTAAGCAGGGTAGGAAACTAAGAATAGAAAGGAGTACGTGTAATGGCAAAGAAAAAGAAAGTGAAAGAGCCGAAATTAAAGAAAAGAACGAAACGCTTAAATAGATCGGCTGGCGGTAACTTTGGAATTTATTTGATATTGTTATTTTTCGCATTGTTTATGGCATTCCCTCTGGTATATGCTATCAATGCCGCATTTAAGCCTCTTGATGAAATTTTCTTGTTTCCTCCAAGAGTATGGGTTCAAAATCCCACGCTTGATAACTTCCAAGACCTGTTTGTTCTAATGTCGAAGTCTTGGGTACCGTTTACAAGATATTTCTTTAACACAGCGTTTATCACTGTTGTTGGTACCGTAGGTCACATTATTGTATCATCGCTGGCGGCGTTTGTGCTTGCAAAATATAAATTTCCAGGTAGTAAATGGTTTTTTAGATTGGTAATTACAGCGTTAATGTTCAACGGCTATGTAACGTCAATTCCAAATTACCTTATTTTGTCAGAATTAGGTTGGATCGATACTTATTGGGCAGTAATTGTTCCTTATTTTGCAGCTCCACTAGGACTATTCCTTATGAAACAGTTTATGGAAGGTGTTCCAGATGTTTTACTAGAAGCCGCGAAAATAGATGGGGCAAAAGAATGGACCATCTTTATGGAGATCGTAATGCCTATCGTTAAGCCGGCTTGGCTAACACTTATGATTTTTGCAGTCCAAAATTTGTGGAACAATCAAGCTTCTGTAGTTATCTATTCAGAAGAATTAAAAACACTTCCATATGCATTACAACAAGTTCTTGCAGGTGGAGTAGCTCGTGCGGGTGTTGGTTCTGCTGTATCATTAATAATGATGATCGTACCTATCACAGTATTTATTATTTCACAAAGCAACGTATTAGAAACAATGGCGAGTTCAGGTATCAAGGACTAAGAAAGGGGGTTTATAATAGTGAAAAAGTTAAAAAAAGCATTAGTGCTACTCACGGTAAGTATGACCCTTTCTGCTACAATGCCTGTGGCTACCATAGCAGATCAAAGAAGTTACACTTACACTTATGATTATTTTAAAGTTGAACGTGAATCTCCAGATGCATATACACCGATATCGTTAACAACGGGTTCTCAGTTTGGAATAGGTGATTTCAAAAACGCTGATGGGCTTTTTGTTAAAGGCGATGATATTTATGTATGCGATACTGGAAATGACAGAATTGTAGTTCTGACTAGATTGGCAAATGGCGATTTTGAAGTCAAGGAAGAAATTAAAGAAGTTTCGGGTGTAGAGATCACTACTCTTGATGGAGTAACTGATATTTTTGTTGCAGACAATGGCGATAGATATATTGTTGATAAGCAAAACCAAAGAGTGCTTCACACAGATAGCAAAAACAATGTTATCTTAGAGCTTACAAAACCGGAGGACGAAACTATTGCTGCCAACGCAGAGTTCTTTCCTAACAAAGTTTTGGTAGATAACACTGGCCGTATCATTTTACTAGTTGATGGGTACAACGAAGGTTTTTTACAATTTGATCCCGCTGGAAATTTCTTAGGATATCTCGGAGCAAATAAAGTTAAGTTTGATCCACTAGATTTCTTATGGAGATCGTTTTCAACYGATGCTCAACAAGCGCAAATGATTCAGTTTGTTCCAACAGAGTATTCAAATTTGGCATACGACTCAGAAGGTTTCTTATATGCAACAACGGATGTTTTTGATGTTGCAGAAATCAGAAGTAATGCTGCGACGCCGATCAGAAAGCTCAATGCAACTGGTCAAGATATCCTGGTTAAAAATGGTACGACAAATCCGATGGGAGATTTATCTTGGGGTGCTGCAGGAGACGTAAAAGATGCGTCACGTTTTAGCGACATAACAATTCTTGATAACAATATATATGTGGCGTTAGATAGAACTCGTGGAAAATTATTCTGCTACGATTATCAAGGCAATTTGCTTTATGCATTTGGCGGTATTGGTAACAAGCTTGGATATTTTCAAGGTGTAACTTCTATTGAGCATATGGGAACTGACCTATTTGTTCTCGATGGAAAAAATGGTTCTATCACTACCTTTACGTTAACAGAGTATGGTCAATTAATTAACAAAGCAATCGAAACTTATGTTAATGGATATTATCAAGAATCTGGCGACTACTGGAGAGAAGTTCAGGCTCTAAACGGAAACTTTGAGCTGGCTGCAGAAGGTATTGGCCGTGCATATATTCAGTCTGGAGATTATGAGCTGGCTATGGAGTATTTTGAAAGAACTTGGGATGACGATAACTATTCTAAGGCATTCAAGCTTTATAGAAAAGATTGGATCGAAGACAACATCGGACCAGTTTTAACATTCTTAATTATACTAGTGATTGTTCTTAGTGTTTGGAATGTACTCAAAAAAATCAAAGGAGGGATCATGGATGACGATTATTAAAAAAGTGAATGGCGTCAACACTCAAGTGGAAAGCAAAATCAAAAATGAGAAGTTGGCCAAATACGTTGATAGTTTGAGATTCGGTTTATATGTCTGTACCCATCCTCTTGATGGATTTTGGGATTTAATACGTGAAAAGCGTGGAACTATAGCTGCAGCAAATACGTTCTTATTTTTGGTGCTCGCTGTTAATCTAATGAAACTGCAATATACGAATTTTTTGTTTCTAGCAATAGATTGGGAAAAAATTAATATATTTGTAGAGCTTGCGAAAGTACTTTTTCCAGGATTTTTGGCCGTGGTTTCGAATTGGGGCCTAACAACATTGTTTGATGGAAAAGGTAGAATGGTAGATATATATATGGGTCTTTGCTATTCCGCAGTGCCATATATATTGATTCAAATCCCTATGATAATACTAAGTAACGTCTTCACCCGCGATGAAGGTGCGTTCTATTACTATTTTGATACATTCTCGTTGCTATGGTGTGCAGGGCTCGTGCTATGTGCAGTAATGATGATTCACCACTACACGTTAACCCAATCAATTTTGGCAATTGCCGCGACCGGTGTTGGAATGTTGATTATGATTTTTGTATTCGTATTATTCTTTAGTTTAGTAACAGATTCATTCTCATATTTTGTATCTATTTATCGTGAACTAATGTTTAGATTCTATTAAGGAAAGAAAGGAGGGGAAGAAATGAAAAAGCGCAGATTTGCAGCAGTTTTACTTGGACTTATGGCAGCAGTGGGGCTTACTGGATGTGGTGAAGAGGTATCTACAGAAGAAGAAATACCCGTATTTTCAACAGTCTTTACTGATGATAATAAGCCAACTGATATTATTGTGGAAAATGAGCATCTTAAACTGACCATGGATCCAGAAACAACTTATTTTGAAATCAAAGATAAGTCCTCAGGGGCAGTGTGGTATTCAAACCCAACAGATGTTTCTAAAGACCCACTAGCAGGCGGTGATACAAAGAATTTTATTCAATCTACAATGCTGGTTGAGTATATGAATGACATAGGGGTTGGAGCTGTATTAAATAATTATAAGTATTCCATTGTTGACTCATTCTTTGAAATCGAATCAGGAGCAGATTACATCACCGTAAATTATACGATCGGTTCACCTGATAAGCTTTTTATAATTCCAACAGCAATTACGCTAGAAGAACTTGACGGATATCTTGCTCTTATGGACTCAAAAGATGCAAGAAAAATTAAGGAAAACTACAAAAAATATGATATTAACAAACTTTCTAAATCAGATGAGGAAAATAAAGATGAGTTGCTAAAGCTTTATCCAGATCTGGCAAACCAAGTTTTATACATCCTACGTGATACTGTTCAAGATTATCTTAAAGCTGACATGCAAACTAAATTTGAAGCCATTGGGTACACGTTTGCAGACTATGAGCGTCATATGGCAGATACAGGAGCAGTAAACTCTAAGCCGCAATTTAATATTCCGATGACAATTCGTCTTGACAAAGAGGATATGCTAGTGGAAGTGCCTATTCCGGCAATGGAGTGGAAAGAGGAGTATAAACTCAACAATATTTCACTTTTACCAATGTTTGGAGCTGGTGGAGTGGATGACGAAGGATATATGATTGTGCCAGATGGAACAGGTGCACTAATCGAATTTAACAATGGTAAGCAAAACCAAAGTGCATTCCAAACAGAYATATTTGGATACGATTATGGAATGAAGCGAGAAGCAATGATCCAAGATAACCGTGCAGCATTTGGAGCATACGCTATCTCAAATAACAACGATTCTGTATTGTGTATTATAGAAGAAGGCAAGCCGTTTGCACACGTAAAAGCGGACGTAAGTGGCAGAGGTCATAGCTATAATGTAGCATATAGTACTTTTGATATCATGAAAGATGAGGAAGTTGAGCCTTCATACAAGTCATTCCAATCAATCATAATGTTTGATGATAACATTCCTACTGATACTATTACTCAAAGATATAAATTTATCGATGGTGATAACTACAATGATGTTGCTCTTGAGTATAGAGACTATATGATAGAAGAGTATACGTTAGAAGCTCTAGAAAACGAAAACGGAATACCTTTCTATATGGATTTAATTGGTGCTGTTAATATGACCAAGCAAGTGTGGGGAGTTCCTCGCTCGGTATTGGTTCCTCTAACATCTATCGAAGAAGCAGAAAAAGTTACTGCAGAAATCAAAGAAAGCGTCGACAATCTATCTGTAATCTATACTGGTGCATTAGACGGTGGAGTTAATCAAGCGTTTATTCACAGGCCAGAGGTTCTAGATGAGTTGGGTGGCAAAAAAGAATTCGAAAAGTTTGCTCTGGCAGCTGAGGTGCCTATATATTTAAATGCGAAATTGCAAAGTACCTACGGTGGAAAAGGATTTAGCATGAACAAGGATGTTTCCCGTCATATAACTCGTGAGTACACAGAGCGTAGTCCGTTCTCAATAGTATGGTACGGTGAAAAATCTTGGAGCGGAACTTCTTATAATATTACTCCAGAAGCTCAAGTAGAAGGAATGGAAAAAGTAGCAGAAGTCGCAAACAAAGCTGGTATTGCAGGAATCAGTTTGGAAGATGTTGGAAATATGTTGCTAGCAGACTATGATCCAAAGAAAGCTAGTCACAGAGGCCAAACTATTGACACTACTGTAAATGCAATGCAAAATATTTCTGCCAAAGAAAATATAGATATTATCACCAACGGCGGATTCGAATATGTATTAGGCGGAAGCGATACTATTCTAAATATGGATCTCGCGGGAAATAAGTTTTCAATTGTTGATTATCAAATTCCTTTCTACACAATGGCTCTTAAGGGTAATGTAAATTACACGGGAACAGCGATCAATCTGAGCGGAGATTTTGAGCAAGAGTTCTTACGTTCTATTGAAAATGGAGCAGGTTTGCTGTTTACATTTATGGACGAGAGCATAACTTCTCTCAAAAATACAAACTACACTTATCTATACGCAGCAGAATATGAGTTGATTAAAGAAAGAGCATTAGACTACTACAATCGCTACAACTCTCAACTCGGGCACACTGCAAATATGCCGATTGTTCATCACGAGAGAGTTCAGCCAAATGTGTTTGCAACAACTTACGAAGACGGCACTACCGTTTATGTAAACTACTCAAATAACGACGTAACGATTGATGGTAACGTTGTAAAAGCAGTCGACTTCTTCGTGGAAAGGGGGTAATACAAAATGAAAAAACTGAAAAAAAGAAGACGTAAAATGACATTGAACACTAAGAGACAAATTACAGGTTATATCTTTATATTGCCACTGATTCTAGGATTTTTTATGTTCCTAGTAAATCCACTTATCGAGTCGCTTCAAATGAGTTTTTCAAATGTTAAGCTGCAGCCAGGTCAGGGAGGATTTGTTCTCGAGCCGGTTGGTTTTGGAAACTATGAGCAGGCGCTGCTAGTAGATCCAGAATTTAACAGATTGATTGTAGAAGAGATTACTCAGATGCTCATTGATGTTCCTTCTATATTAATATTTAGCTTTTTAGTTGCTATCTTGTTAAACCAAGCATTTAAGGGCCGCGGTCTGGTAAGAGCAATCTTCTTCTTGCCAGTGGTTCTTTCTAGTGGTGTTATCGTTGGGTTAGATGCTGAGAATCAACTTTTACAAGAAATGGGTGAGGTGGTTCAAGCCGAAGATACAAGCACAAGTATAACAGGTTATTTGCAAACGATTTTGGGTGGCGATGCCAACAGTATGATGGGTCAGTATATGCAAATCATATTTGATGTAATCAACCATATCTACGATATCGCAATAGCGTCTGGTATCCAAATCATAATCTTCTTAACTGCACTACAAAGTATTTCTGCGACTACATTCGAAGCTGCAAAAATCGAGGGTTGCGATGCGTGGGCATGTTTTTGGAAGATTACACTGCCAATGGTAAGTCCAATGATTCTCGTAAACTTTATATATACGGTGGTCGATTTCTTTGTGGCAAGCGATAGTGAAGTTATGACTAAGATTACTGATGCGATGATGGCAGATTTGAATTATGGATTTAGTTCCGCAATGGCTTGGATATACTTCGTGATCATTATGGTTATTCTTGGAGTATGTACCGCAATAATTTCTAAAAAAGTATTCTATTACGAATAAATCGGGAAAGGAGAAACGATAATGCCTAACACACCAAATGTAAATAATGAAAATGATAAGGCGGCAGAAAAAGCAATGAAAGCAAAAGCAAAAGCTGAAAAAGCGAAAGCAAAAGCGGCACAAACTAAGTCTGACAATGCTGAAGATGCCAAAAAAGATGCTGCAAAGGCAGAAAAAGCTCGTAAGGCTCGCGCTGCACAGAATGATAAAGCTGCAGCCAAAGCCGATAAAGCAAACAAGAAAGCTGTTAAGGCTGCCAAAAAAGCTGCAAAAAATAAAGCCAATCCTGAAGTAGTAGAGGTGTCCGGAGGACTAACGGGTCTAGAGAAATTTAAGCATACTATTTCTAAGGAGTATATGAATGAGCTTAAGGAGAAAGCAAAGAATGTTACGCTAAAAGATGTGGCGAACTCTGGAAAGAAAGTTGCCAAAGCCGGTGCGACCGGAGCAAAAAATTTGTGGGAAAGAAACAAAAAATCTGATGGGCAACTCTTTAAAAGYACAATCTTTAATATTTCGTATAAAATTTTTAGAGCAATATTGCTATTCGGACTTTGCTTCCTGATTTTACAACCGCTTATGAACAAGTTTGCATTGAGCATAATGCCAGAAGCCGATCTCTATGATCCATCTGTAATCACGGTTCCAAGAAATCCAACCCTGGATAATTATAAGCTGGTTCCAGAAATCGTCGATTTTTATGGCTCGTTATTAAATACGGTTTGGGTATCCGCGTTAGTTGCCATCACTCAAGTTGCCAGCTGCGTAGTTGTTGGATACGGCTTCGCTAGATTTAACTTYCCGCTTAAAAAGTTTTGGTTCGGATGCGTACTGTTGATCATCATTGTGCCACCGCAAACAATTACCTCTTCACTATATCTACACTTTAGATTCTTTGATGTTTTGGGATTGTTTGAATACTTCACAGGTGAAACAGTAAATATGCACAACTCGATTATGCCATATCTGCTAATGTGTTTGGGTGGAATTGGACTCAAGAGTGGGCTTTATGTGTTCTTGCTAAATCAATTCTTCCGCGGCATTCCAAAAGAGCTAGAAGAGGCTGCATATGTGGATGGATGTAGCACATTTAGAACATTCCTCACAATAATGCTACCTAATGCAAAAGCAATTGTTGTTGCCTGTTTCTTATTTGCTTTCGTATGGCAATGGACAGATATCTATTATTCAAGAATTTTCCTCGGAAACGTCGATCTAATTGCCAAAACTTTGCCTTCTATCTCAGAAGCGCTAGCGGTTCACTTCTCCGCGTTATACGGAAGTGGCGCAAAACCTAGTATCGCATATACAGATGCTATTCTTTCAACCGGWCTATTGATGACTATTGTTCCTCTATTAATCATCTATATTGTGTTCCAAAAATCATTCGTTGAAAGTTTAAGCCAAACTGGTCTTAAGATGTAAAATGAATTTGCGGCGTGAGTTATTATTGCTCACGCTGTTACATATAATTTGAATACAACCTTGTAGCCTCCTGTTAACCCGGGAGGCTTRAGGGGGTATAAGGACTATAYTAGACCGATAAAGATTTGGTCCTGATATATTTGAGAGGAGATGATAAAGGTGAGATTAAGTAAAATGTTATTTTTAACTGGAGCGCTTGCAGTAGTATTGACGGGGTGCGGTGGCGCTGAAGAAGCTACACCTTCAACAGAGGTGGTAAAAGAAGTTGTAGCGCCTATTACAACACCAGAAAAATCAGCGGAGCCAGTTCGTGACCTARACGGATTAGTTGTTACTATTGCTAGCTGGGCAGACGTTAAGGAACCAGAAGTAAAAGCAAATAGCTATGACGAAGCTGTTTGGGAATATCGCCATGAGATGATGGATAAACATAATTTTGGTTTCGAAGAAAAATCTCTAGTTAAATGGAACACTGCTCTAGAGGAGATGTCAACCACAACTTTAGCTGGTGAGCCTTCTGCAGAAATCTTTCGCTTTCACCCAAGTTTCATAGGTCAGGTAATAGGCAGTGGTCTTGCTGCAGATTTATCTAAATCTACTGTAATCGACTGGTCGAAGCCTAAATGGAATGATGTCGCGATTCAAATGGCAACTGATGACGGCGCCATCTATGGCCTTGCAGTAGGATTTGAGCCTCGTAAAGGAGTATACTTTAATAAGAGGTTATTCGAAGAAGCGGGGCTTGAGCCAGACTTATTATACGATCTGCAAGCATCKGGCGAGTGGACTTGGGAAAAATTTGAAGAACTCTGTGAAAAATTAACACGTGATATCGACAATGACGGAGTTAATGATATCTATGCATATGCTATTCAGGCAAACCAGTTTGCGGAGATTGCTATACTATCTAACGATGGATTTTATGTAGGAAGAGACGAAGACGGAACCTTCTACAATAATCTAGACTCTCCAGAATCTATAGAAGCTCTACAATGGTGCGTGGACTTGTGGCAAAAAGATTATGACTTGTTCCCAGCAGGTGAGGGAAATTTCGCAACTCAAAATGTATTATTCCAAGACGGCAAGGTTGCTATGCATGTGGCAGATGAGTGGGAAGCCATGAACTATTCCAAAAATATGGATGACGATTTTGGCTTTGTATGTTTCCCTAAAGGCCCTAAGGCAACTCAATACGCGGTAGGTCAAAGCGACGAGCTTTGGGTAATTCCAAACAGCTATACGCAAAAAGAGATAGATGACATTTTGTTTGCGCTGGATCTATGGACCGATACGCCTCCAGATTATGATCCAAATTATGCGTGGATGACAAGTTCGTATCCGCTATACAGAGATGTGCGTGCGGTTGACGAGACCAACGTTTTGATGCGCGAACCAGGAGTTCAAAGAGTCGACTACAAAAACTTCCTCGGAAGCGGCAAGGTTGACTTAAACATGGGCGACAAACTCTATTGGMACGGTGCCACTCCGGTAGAGGTAATAGAAGCTATGGAAGGGCAAATGAACGCAGTTTTAAATGAGTTAAACGCCAAGTAATTATATCAGTTTTGAGATCTCTCCTTGTTAAATAAAGTTTAGATTTTATTTATATGGAGGGATTTTTTAGAATATAGCGAAGGAAGGAGAAKGATAATGAAAAAATTTTTATGGATAGGGATAGCGGTWATGGGTACTTTAACGGCTTGTGGTGCTRCAGATGAAACAGCAGAAGTTGCCGCTCCAGTTGCAGAAGTTGYYGCGCCAGTTGCAGAAGTTGCTGCACCTGTAACTGCATCAGCCTCAGGGTCTGCTGYGAGAGATCTTAAGGGACGTGAAGTTACTTTGGCCAATTGGGCAAACGTTCCAGAACCCGAAAATAAAGGTAGTGCYCAAGARGAATCGTTGTGGGAATATCGCAATGAGATGATGGAGAAACATAATTTCACTTTTGCAGAAGTGGGTGTTACAACTTGGGACGGTACACTCGAATATTTCTCCAGTAACACATTATCAGGTCATCCGAAAGATGATATCTATAGAATTCACTCGTCTTTTGTTTCTGGATTGCTACATAGCGGATTGGCTTATGATCTAGCAAGTTTAACTTCGATAGATTTAGATGATCCAAAGTGGAATCAGTTGGCAATAGATTATATGACAAAAGACGGCGCCGTATATGGAATCGCAAAAACTCAGCGTCCATCGTTTGGAGTATTTTATAACAAGCGCCTTTTTGAAGAGGCAGGGTTGGATCCCGATTTGCCATATGATCTGCAAGCATCAGGTGATTGGACATGGGAAAAATTTGAAGAACTGTCAGAGCTGCTTGCAAGAGATACAGATGCAGATGGAATAAACGACATCTATGCATTGCCATATTCAGGAACAATATTCCAGTATGCGGCGCTATCAAACGGTGGCAGTTATGTTGGTAGAGATGAAAACGGAATGCTATATAACAATACGCTTTCTCCAGAAACATTGGAGGGGATTCAGTGGGTGGCAGATTATTTGGCAAAGGACTATGAACTATTAACCACAAAAAATATGGGGCACACTCAATCGTTTATGGATGGGCAAGTGGCTATGTATGTCGCAGCGGAATCTGTATGCGTACAGCTAAACAAAGGCATGACCGATGAGTATGGATTCGTATTTTTTCCGAAAGGTCCAAAGCTAGATAAATACGTAACCACAAACAATCCTCATTTTTGGGTAATTCCTAGCGCCTTTTCAAAAGAAGAAGCTGAGGACGYCGCATTTGCTCTTGATATGTGGGCATCACAACCTCCGGATTATAGAGGAAAAGACGATTGGATGGCAGAACTATTTCCGTTATATCGCGATGATAGAGCTGTGGAGGAGACAATTGCTAAAATGAGGCAAACCGAACATATTGCAATTGACTATGCAAACTTTATTTCGGGAAATGTTAAAATAGCCGACTACACAAACGATGTATATTTTGGTGGTAATACGCCAACAGAAGCGCTAGAAACTATTGCTGGGATTTGGCAAGCAGAAATCGATCGAGTAAATGCGCTCAATAAATAATATATGAAAGGAGAATGTGGAATGAATTTAAGAAAGCTTTTATGCATAGGTTTTGTAGCAACTACAATGGGAGCCCTCACAGCTTGCGGAGGTGCAGAAGAAACAGCCGAAGTTGCCGCTCCAGTTGCCGAAGTTGTCGCGCCGGTTACAGAAGTTGCTGCGCCAGTTGCAGATAAAACAGAAGAGCCGGTTCGTGATCTCGGCGGGTTGGTTGTTACTATCGCATCGTGGGCTGAYGTTGTGGAGCCTGAGGAAAAAAATTCTGCTCAAGAAGAAGCGCTCTGGGAGTATCGTCACGAGATGATGGAGAAGCATAATTTCCAATTTGAAGAGTTAGCATTGGGAACATGGGATGGCATATTGGAGTTGATGTCGACTTCTTCATTGGCAGGAGAGCCAGCAGCAGAGATATTTAGAATGCAGGCCAATTTTAATGTTGCAGCTAAAAACAGCGGTTTGGCATACGACCTTTCAACACTCGATTCGATAGATCTTAGTGAACCAAAATGGAGCTCAACTTTAAGCGAGTTGATGTCGGATGGAGATAGCATATACGGTTTGGCAAAATTTGGTCGCCCGTCTGGAGTTTTATACTTCAATAAAAGAATTCTCGAAGACGCAGGCATAGACCCAGACTCAATATATGATATGCAGGCAAACAAGACTTGGACCTGGGACGCATTTATGGATATCTCAGAAAAAGTAACCCAAGATATCGACAACGATGGATTAAATGATATCTACGCATTGCCTATGCAGTCAGGAAATTTTGTCAGAGCTGCCATGTTTTCAAATGGAGGATCGTATCTCACAATTGATGAAGAAGGAAATTATCAATACAACTTGATGTCTCCAGAAAGCTACGAAGCATTTGAGTGGGCTGCAGATTATTGGCAAACTGACTATGATGTATATCCATCGCATTGGAATGGGCACAAAGAAATGTTTACCTCTGGAAAGACAGCGTTTTTCTTGGGCGATGAGTGGGAAATCGTAACGCTAACCCAAGACAAGATGACAGACGACTGGGGAATGGTTGCGTTTCCTTTAGGTCCAAAGGGTAAAAATTATGTRGGTCTATACAACGATGCGGCATGGGTGATTCCAAATGTTTATACGAAAGAGGAAGCGGAGGACATTGCGTTTGCGCTGGACATATGGGTAAATCCGGCACCAGGATATGACGGCCCAGATGATTGGATGTCAGAATATTATCCATTATATCGCGACGCAAGAGCAGTGGAAGAGACGCTCGCCATGCTTCGACAACCAGAAAACGCAGAGCCTCTACTAGCAAGCTTTTTGGCTCAAAATGTAAAGATCAACCAAGCATTTGATGATGTCTATTGGAACAAGACAACGCCGATGGAAGGTTTAGAAGCTCAAAAGCCTATATGGGAGGCAGAGTTAGAAAAGTATAACAAATAAGAAGGAGATGGTAAATTTATGAAATTTAGCAAATTATTTTTCATAGGAATGGCTATGGCAACATTAACGGCTTGTGGAGGTACAGAAGAAACGGCCGAAGTTGCCGCTCCAGTTGCCGAAGTTGCCGCTCCAGTTGCAGCTGAAACAGAAGAGCCGGTTCGTGACCTCGGCGGATTGGTTGTTACTATCGCATCGTGGGCGGATATTAAAGAGCCAGAAGAGAAAAAGTCTGCCCAAGAAGAAGCGCTCTGGGAGTATCGCCACGAGATGATGGAGAAGCATAACTTTGGTTTTGAGGAATTGGCGCTATCAAAGTGGGATGGCACTCTAGAGCTTATGTCTACATCTGTATTGGCGGGCGATCCTGCAGCGGAGATATTTAGATTTAATGCAAACTACAATGGCTCCGCAAAAGAAAGCGGTTTGGCATATGATTTGGCATCGCTTGATTCGATAGACTTAACAGATGCCAAGTGGAGCCAGTCGTTAATTGAAATGATGAGCGACGGAGACAAAGTTTATGGACTTTCACTATTTGATCGCCCTAAGAGATTAATATTTTTTAATAAGAGGCTGTTCGAAGAAGCGGGGTTAGATCCAGAATTGCTATACGACTTGCAAGCATCTGGCGATTGGACTTGGGATGCGTTTATGGAGATCTCCGAAAAACTAACGCGCGATACAGATAACGATGGGATCAACGATACGTACGCACTAATTATGAATCAAACGACATTTGCACAAGCTGCAACATTCTCTAACGGCAGCTCTTATGTTGCAGTAGATGAAAATGGAGACTATATAAATAATTTGGTATCGCCAGAAAGTATGGCAGCGCTAGAGTGGTGTGCAGATTATTGGGCAACGGATTTTGATATTAGACCAGAGCACTGGAACGGTCACAAAGATTTGTTTATGTCTGGCGGGGCCGCGATGTATATTGGAGAAGAGTGGGAATCGACCAACTTTACGCAAGAGGCAATGCCAGATGATTGGGGAATGGTGGTATTTCCGAAAGGTCCTTCTGCAGATAATTATGTAGTAGTATATAACGAAAAGGCATGGGTAATTCCAAACTCATATACAAAAGAAGAAGCGGAGGACATTGCTTTTGCGCTAAATTTATGGACTGAGCCAACACCAGGATATGATGAGCCAGATTCTTGGATGACCGCACAATACCCAGTATATCGCGACCCACGAGCGGTAGAAGAAACTTTGGTAATTGCAAGAGATCCAGAAGTGATGATGTCTGATTACGCATTATTTATCGCATCCAAAGTACGAACTAGCCAAGCTGCGGAAGATGTGTATTGGAATAGAGCCACCCCGGCAGAAGCTGTAGAAGCTCAAGTGGGTATATGGCAAGCAGAGCTCGATAAGTTAAACGCAAAGTAATATTAGTAAAATGCGTATTGATACCATGCGTTACATTCGTATGGATATGCTGTCGACGCTGCAGCATTTTATAAAGATTTTACAAAATTATGTAGAGAATTGTATACACATTGCCGATATATAAATTAGGAGGTATGGGATATGGCATTCAAAAAGTTTAATCAAGTATTAGTGATAGCAACATTATCTTTGGTTACATTAACGGCCTGCGGAGGCGAAGAAACTACAACTCCAGAAGTGGCAACAGAAGTAACGACGTCGACACCAGCTGTAGAACCTTCAACAGAACCTGCAGAGCCAGTGAGAGATTTAGGGGGAATGGATATTGTATTAGGCGCCTGGGGCGATTTGATTGAGCCAGAAGAAAAGAAATCGGCGCAAGAAGAAGCCACTTGGGAGTTTCGCCACGACAATATGGAAAAGTATAATTACACCTTTGCGCAAAAATCAATAGGAGCATGGAATGAACTGCTAGAGTTGCTCTCAACATCAACTATGGCAGGTGAGCCTGCTGCAGAAATTTTTAGAATCCATGTAAACTTCATTGCAGCTGCCAGAGATAGTGGATTATTATATGACTTGGCAACGCTAGATTCTTTAGATTTAAGTGACCCAAAGTGGAGCCAGCCGCTTATCGATACGATGACA
>NZ_ABEQ01000037.3 GCF_000171335.1 Candidatus Epulonipiscium viviparus | reverse complement strand
CGCTATCGCTACTTTCATTTTCTTGTTCATCATCAACACTTCCTCCAAATTTTATAATGTATAGCCCTACAGCCTATGATACAGCAGATGCTGCAGCATTGTCAATCTTTTTACTTTTCATGCATTAATTTACCACCGGTGCTGAATTTTGCAYAAATAAATAAAAAGAACGCTGGATTATTAGTCTCAACGTTCCTTCTAAATTTTATTATCCTTTTACCGAACCAGCTACTACTCCTTCCATAATAAATTTTTGCGCCAGTACATAGACTATCAAAATTGGCAACAATACCATTGTGTATGACGCAAAGGCTAARTTATAATCCACCGAAAACTGACTATTAAATACATACTGAGCCAATTGCAATGTCTGCTGCGACTCCTCTGTTAGCAAAATGAGTGGCATAGTAAAGTCATTCCAAGTCCACATAAAAGATAATATCGCGACCGTCGCCGAAATTGGCTTTAGCAAAGGAAATACTATTATACTAAATGTTTTTAACACACCYGCTCCATCTATCATTGCTGCCTCTTCTARTGCTATTGGCAAACTTTTTATGGCACCAGAATATAAAAAGCAATTCATCGGCAAACCAAATATCACATACAAAAATGCAATTCCCCATATGTTATCCAAATTAAATCTGCTTGCCTGAATAACTAACGGCAACATAATCACGCTAAACGGTATAAACATCGCACTCAAAAAATAGTAATAAATATATTTAAAGAACTTACTCTTGTCTTTATTCCTTGTAATTGCATATGCCGCAAACGAATTTAGTGGCAATGTAAAAATTAAATTAATCACAGTAATTATTGCCGTATTGGTAAATTTTCTTGGGTAATCTGTTTTAATCCATGCATCTGCAAAGTTTTCTAGTCTTAGTTCTCGCGGAAAGGACAAAACATTTATCATATCTGATGGGTCTTTTACTGCTATTACAAAAACCATATATAACGGCAACAAAATAGATACTATCATTCCTAATATTAATAGTGCTGTAACACTCCAATTTTTCTTGCTAGTCATTATACTTTGCCTCCCTCTTCTCCAAAAAGTATAGTTGCAACAAAGATATACCTGCTATTATAATAAATAGCACCACCGCATTAGCCGACTGATACGCAAACTGTCCACCCGATAATCCACGTTTATAAATTAATACTGCAATAGAAGTTGTCGTCATACCCGGGCCGCCACCGGTCATTGCCATAATTTGATCATATACCATCAAAAACCCTTTAATAGATAAAACCATATTGATAGTAAACGATGTTGCAAGCAACGGAAAAGTAATTTTCATAAATCGCTTCATTCCATATGCCCCATCAATAGCTGCCGCTTCATACACTTCCGTACTGATTCCCTTTAATCCTGCAGTATAAATCAATGTATTAAACGCGCTACTAGCCCAAACTGTTACAAAAATTATCCCCCACATTGCATTATCTGTTCCYAAAATATTTACACTCAATGCGTCGATCCCTAGCGTCTTTCCGATTGTCGGAACTATATTGGCAAAGATATAATTAAATATAAAACCAACCATTAGATTTCCCAACATATATGGCAAAAAATACGTTGCCTTCAAAAATCCTGCAAATTTTATATTGCTATTTAAAGCGCACGCCAACACCAAGCTTAAGATATTTACCAAAATTGTCGTAATGATGGCAAAAGTAAATGTAAACGAATAGGCGTTAAATATGTCGGGATCTTTAAATAGCTGCAAATAATTATTTAATCCCACAAAATCCCAATTTCCATATCCTTTCCAATTTGTAAAGCTATAAAATATCCCCTGCAAAAAAGGAATCGTATGAAATACAAAAAAACATAGCGCCATCAGCACCACCATTACATAATAAATAGGATTGATCTTTTTCTTATTCATTTTTTTCGCTCCTCACTATTCATTATTTAATATTAACRGCATCGTATTTGGCGTCTAAATCTTTTAATGTCTTATTAATATTTTCATCGTCATCCATTCCAGATACATAATTCATTGCGAATCCCGACAACACCGCCTGCAAGTCTAATCCATTTGGGTAATAATGATCCGGAAAATTTTCTACGTTGCCATTTTCTACMTCTTTACTTATATCAGCCACCGCAGGATTTGTTTGCTCTACCCCCTTAATGGCAGAAAATGCGAATTGATCTTCGATATACCTGCCAGCTACTTCTGGTGAAACTGCATATTCTACAAACTTCTTCGCAATGCTTTCTTTCTCTTCGTCACCATCCACCACCGCTAACAATACATCTACTCCCGAAGTCAACTTATTTTTTGCCGCAGTATTTGATGTGGGAAACGAAAACATCCCTAAATTGATATCCGGATTAGATGCAGTAATTTGGTTAATTGCCCAGTTTCCATTAATCATCATTGCACCAGCTCCAGTTGCAAATGCTTTGTTTCCATCGTTATACGACGTTCCCATAAAGTCTGGTTGCGCATAATTCATCAGCACAATCATTTTTTCCAATACCTCTTCATGAGTTCCTAAAAATGTTGCCTTACCTTCCATTCTATCGCTCATAAAGTTATCTGGTTGTATCACAGGTGCCATACTATTCCACGGCGGCAATATTGTCCAACTATCTTTATACGTAAATACAAAAGGATTAATTCCCGCGCTGTCTAGCTTCTCTATTACGGTCACAAATTCATCCCAGGTATGCGGAACCGATACGCCCACTTGCTCAAATAAATCTTTGTTATAAATAATCCCCGATGCATTTGTTGCGTAAGGAATTCCGTATACTTTTTCTTCTTTGTTTTCGTTTCTATTATAAACCATTTCTAAATAACTCTTATGTAAATTGGATACATACACTTCATTGCTCAAATCAACTAACATTCCCGCCCCTTGAACTTCTGTAAAATTGCTATCTCCRCCTATTGCAATAATGTCTGGCATATCATTTTTCGCCATTCTAGTTTTTAACACTGTCGCTGCATCTGCTGGCGCTACAACGTTTACTGTATGCTCCGGATTCTGGGCATTAAATTCRGCTGCAATGCTTTCTAATATTGCCACATTTTCTGCCTTGCTTGAAAATAATTCTAAAACGCTGTTCTCCGCATCGCCATTACCGCATCCTACCAATGTTCCTGCTGCCATAATCAACAATAGTGCATTTTTTTTATTCATATAAACTCCTCCATCAATTTAAATATTTACATAATAGTAAATCATATCGCAATTAATTGTCAATATGTTTTTATTATCTAAATTTTATTTCCGTATATTAAATTTATACTACATTTTTTTATTTTTATTCATATAAACTCCTCCATCAATTTAAATATTTACATAATAGTAAATCATATCGCAATTGATTATCAATATGTTTTTATTATCTAAATTTTATTTCCGTATATTAAATTTATTTCACACAATACAAAATCGGCACTATATCTGAATACGCAATATGTCAACATCATTATCTACAAAACTTTATAAGCTCCATCGCTCTTCCTGTTGGTCTTGGCATAGGAATCGGGTTCGCTGTATCACTGCTTTTCAAAAAAGAGATGTCTCAAAGCAAAATTTTATGTGCTACTCTATTTTCGCTTGCGATGACATTTGGAATTGCTTATGCCATCGATCACTTTGTCTTGGCAACACCAATCATAAACTATATGCTACTTGGTATGGCAACATTTACCACTCTTGCTAACCTTGTTCCTGAACACACAATGACCAAAATTGCAAACTCTGTTTCGCCAGTAGTTGGCATCGGGTTTATGCTTATGATCATCAACTTGGGAGCACCACTCGACTACCGTTTGATACTAGGCGCTGGTCTACTCACTGCCATCTATATCATATCACGAGCATTCGGCAAATACTTCAGCACCTATCTTGGTGCCCATATTTCTAATGCCGAGCCTACTGTAAAAAAATATTTGGGATTCGTACTTCTTCCACACTCTGGAGTTTCTCTCATATTTACAGGAATGGCCGTTGCATCACTCAGTACATTCGATACTGAATCCGCAGTTCTGGTGCAAGGAACCATCGCCGCAGCTGCAGTTATAAACGAAATCATTGCAGTAATCATTGCCAAGAAAGGCTTCGAATGGGGCGGTGAGCTCTCTACTACAAAAGCCCCTAACCCGGATTCTGCTGCCGTAAATAATTATTAATTTTCTGAGGACGGATCGCTATGATTTGTCCTCTTTAACAATACCACAGTTTCTACATGATACGTTTGAGCAAACATGTCCACGCATAAACTCTGCGCCACATGATATCCCCCCTCTGCGAAGGCAACCAAATCTCTTGCCAACGATGTTGCTTTACATGAAATATACAAAATCTCTGCCACTCCAAAATTAATGATCTTCTCTAACGCCTTCCTATGAATCCCATCTCTAGGCGGATCCACAACAATTACATCTGGTCCGACATCGGCATTATCTATTTGTGTGAGCACATCTCCTGCTATAAATTCACAATTCTCTAACCCATTCAGCTTTGCGTTTTCCTTTGCCGCAGCAACCGCTTCTGCAACAATCTCTATCCCCACCACCTTCTTTGCTTTCAATGCCATTATTTGAGCAATCGTTCCTGTGCCCGAATATAAATCAAAAACTGTTTTGTCTTCTAAATCAGAAAGTAGAGCAAGCGCATTTGCATATAACACCTCTGCTCCTTTTGTATTAGTTTGAAAAAATGAAAAGGGTGAGATCTTAAACTTCAATCCTAGAATTTCTTCGTATATATAATTTAACCCATACAACAACTCCACGCTGTCGGGCTTTATCGCATCTGACGGACTGTCGCTAATTGTATGCAGTACTCCTGCTATTTTAAACCCAGTATTTTTTATGGCTTCCACAAATGCCGTAAAGTCGTATGCTATTTGAGATGAAGTTACAATATTTACCAAAAAYTCTCCTGTAGTTTCAGAACGTCTAACCACCAAAAACTTCAAAAATCCCTGATGCGAAACTTTTTTATAATATGGGAYATTYTCTACTGCAAAAAARTCCAGTGTTGCTCGCAATATTGCATTAAATCCATCATCCACGATCTTGCAATCGTCAACCGTTACAATATCAAAAGTAGTTCGTTTTTTATGAAGCCCCAACGCCAGCGGCCCATCTTTTACAGTATCTCCAAAAGTATACTCCATTTTGTTTCTATACTGAAACCACTTAGGGGAGCCCAAGATTTCTGCAACTTCAAAATTCAAAATCTGATTTACCCATCTCAACTTTCGCTCGAGCTGCTTTTCGTATGGCAAATTTTGTAGCGCACACCCTCCGCAAGCTCCAAAGAACTTACATTTCGCCGCGATATAATATGACGGATTTTTTATGACTCTCTCTAGCCTTGCTTCCCAATTGCCCTTGCGCTTTTTCAGCAATCGCACTTCCACTTCCTGCCCCTCATATGCATCTGGCACATACGCCTTTGCTGCATCATCGAGATAGATTACTCCCTTGTTTTTAACATTTATTTTTGAGATTACTCCCACTGCTATATCATTCTTTTTTKGCATAATTATATTCCTTCTAAATTTTTTTTAATTATTACATAAAAATGCCATATATTCAAGCCGAATTAACTTATTTTTGATTAATAAGCAGTACTATTTTCGGTCATACTATTATCAACAATGATTTTTAATGATATACAAAGGAGACATTATGTTTAAAAAACTAACTACGCTATTTACCAAAGATAGAGAAACAAAGCATAAAGAGATTATTTACTATTCAGACGGCACTAAGATGTATGAA
The DNA here is from genome assembly GCF_000171335.1 of Candidatus Epulonipiscium viviparus. Lineage (GTDB taxonomy): Bacteria > Bacillota > Clostridia > Lachnospirales > Cellulosilyticaceae > Epulonipiscioides > Epulonipiscioides viviparus. Next base: position 21,616 of record NZ_ABEQ01000037.3, on the reverse strand, counting down.
GGCACAACGCTAAATCACTTTTTTGAGGGCGCAGGCAAGCTATATAACGAAGAGGGAGTGCTCATTTATGACGGCAACTTTCACGAGGGTTTTCGATCTGGCTCCGGAACCGCTTTTCTTCCCGATTCTATCTACGTAGGCGAATTTCGCAATGATAAAATGCAGGGTCATGGTGTTCAAACTTGGGACGACGGCAGTGTCTATACTGGCAATTTTTTAGATGATCTTAGAGACGGAAAAGGCATATTAAAACTTGTGGACGGAACAACTTTTGAGGGCAATTTTTTGGCTAACGAACTAGAAGGAGTTGCGACGGCTACATATGCAAACGGCGATACTTATATTGGAGATTTTGAGAACAGCATCGCTCAAGGAAAAGGTAAAATCATATTTAGCAATGGCGACATATACGAAGGTGACATTATTAAAAATTGTCTCCCACATGGCAAGGGATCTCTCACACTAGTGGATGGGTCGATATATCGCGGCGACTTTTCTTATGGTGCTGTTACAGGCAAGGGAATGAAATGTTTTCCAAATGGGCACAGATATATGGGAGAATTTCGAAATGGGCTAATGGAAGGCGAGGGTTGCTACGAAGATGCGCAGCACCACCGATACGAGGGGCTATTCGAAAACGACTATATGGTTGCTTCATACCATGGGGTTTATCTATATCCCGATGGCAAATATGAGGGACCTTTACAAAAAAGTAAACCCGAAGGTGAAGGTGTTTTCTACTACGACAATGGTGATATATATAAAGGAGAATTTCGAAATGGCAAAATGACAGGCAAGGGCGAAAAAACTTTTGCAAACGGGCATATATATGTAGGCGAATTTCGAGATGGGATGATGCACGGCGAGGGTATATATAACGACACATTTGCAGTATATAAGGGCTTGTTTACAGACAACTATATGATCAAAAGATTTTCATAGGCAGCAATTGTTATTGGAATAGCAGCATTTTACGCATTTCACTGCTATTTCAATAATTTATTTTTCTACACTAAAAACAGCTTTTTCCTTTTTATGTCATAAGTTATATTTTCAAATTCGCTACCAAAGATAGCCTTAAGCATTAGCTCCGGATTTAAATTTGATCGACTTCCTGCCTTTATCTTTGCAGTTAAAATAATGCCCTCTTCATCTTCTGTAATAGCATAATCTAAAATGAGCGGCTTGATCTCTTGCTCCACCCATTTTTTTTTCTTATTTCGCTTTGCAATAACAATGCTAGGTTGCTCTAATACATTTACAATTTTATCTGCGTTATCTAAATTTTTTATAATAATCTCATATATTGCGGCATCAACCTGGCTCATCAGCGTTGGTGCTCCCTCTTCTGCCTCGTCGCAGTCTAGCAATTCGATGCCCTTTGGCAATACTGCATTTAGACTGTCTTTCAGATCTGCTGGAGCAACGTCCGTCTTAGTCTTGATTTCTATATATTCTCCAACGCTCTCCATCCCCACTGGCAATGGTAAAGCAAAGTATACTTTAGAATGTGGATTGAACCCTTCTGAGTATGCTATTGGAATACCGGCAACCTTTATGGCACGCTGAAACAGCCTTACAGTATCCAGATGTCCTACAAATTTTACATTTCCAATTTTGGTAAATTTTGCTCTAATTCTCATAGCATACACCTCCACTAAATTTGTTGGCACCACAGCCCGAACACATTTCTCTACATTGAGGCGTCGTAATTCCTTCATAAGCTTTCTTACTTTCTGCAATTAAAAATTCCTTGCGCACGCCAATATCAATGAAATCCCACGGCAAGTTTTCGGCATAGTCTCTTTTTCTATGCGCATAAAACGAGAAATCTACCCCACTAATTCTAGCAGCCTCCAGCCATAACTCTTCTTTAAAATGTTCGCTCCATCCATCAAATTTGCAGCCCAACCTATGCGCTTCATAAATTAAGTTTGCCACACGCCTATCTCCTCTAGCGATCACCGCCTCCAGTATACTCGTCTTCGCATCATGATGATTATACTTAATCGATTTACGTTTTATCGCATTCTTTAACAGCATATGTTTCTTCATAAACTCTTCTGCAGTATCTTGAGCCTCCCACTGAAATGGTGTAAAAGCTTTTGGTACAAAACAAGAAGTGCTTACAACCAAGCTTAGTGACCCCGCTCTATCTGCCTTATCCAAGCTATAATATGTGCGCGCAACTTCTTCTGATAAATTAGCAATACCAAAAACATCATCTAGAGTTTCTGTTGGCAATCCTAACATAAAATATAGTTTAACTCTGCTAAACCCACCGCTAAATGCAAGTCTGCATCCATCCAAAACTTCCGATTCCACAATATTTTTGTTGATAACATCGCGAAGTCGCTGCGTTCCAGCCTCGGGTGCAAATGTCAACGAGCTTTTGCGAACCTCCTGAATCTTTTGCATCAGCTCTAGCGAAAATTTGTCTACTCTGAGCGATGGCAATGAAATATTAACCATATTTTCTGAGCAAATCCCTAGCAATTCGTCTACAAATTCTTCCAAATCTTTATAATCACTAGTACTCAATGATGCCAACGAAATTTCCTCATATCCAGTACTGGCTATCAAATTTTTGGCATACTTAAGCAATGTTTCCTTCGATTTTTCTCTCACCGGCCTATAAATCATTCCTGCCTGGCAAAACCTGCAGCCTCTTAAGCACCCCCTAAACATCTCCAATGTTACTCTATCAAAAACTGCCTGAATCCATGGAATCACCTGCGTATCGGGATAATATAGCGCATCCATATCATTTACCACGACTTTGCTAATTACGTTGCGTGCAGCTACATTAGTCGCAACACGTTTTTTGATAGTACCGTCTTCGTTATATTCAACTTCATAAAACTTCGGAACATATATCCCATCAATTTGTAGCATGGCTTCCAAAAATTGATCTTTGCTTTTGCCTTCTTTTTTATATTGTTTATACATATCTAATATTTCGTCATATAAAACCTCACCCTCACCCAAGTAGAAGAAATCTACAAACGGCGCCAACGGTTCGGGATTATACGCACACGGCCCACCAGCAATAACTAGCGGATGCGCATCGGTTCTTTGCTCTGCAAATACAGGAATATTAGCAAGYTCTAACATATTCAAAATATTTGTGTAACTCATTTCATATTGCAGTGTAAATCCCACAAAGTCAAATTTCGAAAGCGGCGTTTTTGATTCTAACCCAAACAACTCCACCTGATTTTTTCTCATCTGCTCTTCCATATCAACCCACGGAGCAAACACTCTCTCGCAAAACGTATCTTCTCGTCTATTCAAAAACTGATACAAAATGTGCATTCCCAAATGACTCATCGCAACTTCATATACATCCGGAAAYGCAAACGCAAAATGTATATCTATTTTATCCAAATCTTTATCATAACTATTTAATTCGCCGCCTATATACCTAGCAGGCTTATCAACCTTTTTCAAAATTTCCATATTATTCTCCTAAAATTATAAAATGGACACGGGAGACCCTCCCGCGCCCACAAATCTATCGTATTACTTCTCTCCAACTTAAATCTCCACGATCTAACGCCTTAACCAACAACTCCGCTGTTGCCAAGTTTGTTGCAATTGGAATATTATGGATGTCACAAAGTCTTTCTAGAGTGGAGCTGTCTGGCTCATGTGGTTTTTGCCCCAACGGATCTCTCAAAAATATAACCATATCAACTTGGTTGTGAGAAATTTGAGCTCCAATTTGTTGAACACCTCCCAAATGTCCTGCCAAATATTTATAAATCGTCAAGTTTGTTGCTTCTTCTATCAATCTTCCCGTTGTTGCCGTTGCGTACAAGTCATGCTTTGCTAAAATGTGTCTGTACGCAATAGTAAAGTTCTCCATCAATTTCTTTTTTGCATCATGCGCTACCAATCCAATATTCATAAGTCTTTCCCCTTCCTAAAATATCATCTCTTCTTTATTTAATATAACGCTTAAAACAAGTCCCATACCTATCATATTAGCCCATAACGAACTACCTCCATAACTTACAAAAGGAAGAGTCAACCCTGTGTTTGGTAGCAATCCTGTTACGACACCAAAATTTATAAAGGATTGGGCCGCAATCATGCCCATATATCCTACAATAATGAACTTGCCAAAATCATCAATCAAATTTCGAGCTAAATATAATCCTCTAAATATGAATAACAATATAATAGCAAGCAGTGCAATAATACCATAAAACCCAAATTCTTCTGCAATATTTGCTACTATAAAATCATTATGCGATTCTGGTAAATAATTTAGCTGACTTATTGCTCCTTTATAGATCCCCTTTCCGTATAACCCACCAGAACCTATAGCATCAATAGATCGACTGGTTTGATAAGATTCGCTTTGTGAATCTCCTCCCGAAAACGCAGCCACAATTCTATCACGCTGATAGTTATCTATAATTTGTTGATTAGGATTTTTTATTATATATCCAACACCRATACAAATAATGACCAATCCAATCAATGCTGTTGAAAAAATATATTTAAGCTTAAGATTGCTGACAAACAATTGTACCACTAATAAAGTCAATATGACAATACTAGTTGACAAATTTGGCTGTCTATTTATTAAAATAAAAGGAACAAATTGAAATAAAAGTATTTTTCCTATCGTGATTACAGAATTTATCTTTTCATTTTTTAGTGAAATAAGTTTGGCAGTACAAAAAATTATAATTATTTTTGCAAATTCAGAAGGTTGTATCTCAATAAATCCTAAATTTATCCATCTTCTCGCACCTTTGTTCGCAACTCCAAATATTAATACAGCTAGTAAAATCACATTCATTACAACGTATATTATAACATAATGCTCTCCCACTTTTCTATAGTCTATTAACGTTACTATCGTCATTAATATCAATCCAATTACGAAAAATATAATTTGCTTAACGAGAGGTGTCAAATCTCCAGAGAACGATGTGGCACTACTGATTGCCAAAATTCCAATAGCAATTAGCGCACACATTAATACAATAAGAACAACATCTAGATTTTTAAGTGCAATTTTCTTATTAAACAATACCTTTTCCCCTTTAAATCTTTAGTCTTTGTACAGGAATATTGGCGGATAACATAGAAATATTTTCTGAATATTCATCTCCACTAATAGTTAATAATTGAATATTGAGTTCATCGGCATCGATTTCCATATATTTTGATATAACTGCCACAATATCTGCTTTCATCATTTCCATTACTGCAGACGAGCAATTCATTCTATCGTGAATCAATAATAATTTTAATCTGTCTTTGGCGACGGCTCCTGCTGATGCTTTTCTTTTAAACAACTGACTAAAATCCACCTTTTTCACTCCATTCTATAAGTATCTTTAGCCAAAAAATATTTTTCTAATTTTTGCTTTAAATGAAATTTCTTTCGATAAATCTAGAAAAGGCACATTTTCTCCAGCCAATCTTCTCGCTATATTAGTAAAAGCCAACCCAGCTTGTGAGTTGTTTTTTCCAACAGCAGGCTCCCCCTTATTCGTTGTAATCACAATACTTTCATCATCAGGAACAACACCAATTAAATCAATTGCCAATATCTCTGTTACTGCATCTACATCCATCATGTCCCCTTTATCTACCATTTTTTTACGCAGTCTATTAATAACCAAACTTATATCTTTTATACCACTAGCACCCAACAACCCTATAATTCTATCTGCATCACGTATTGCAGATACCTCTGGAGTTGTAATTACCACCGCTTTATCTGCCGCCGCTATTGCATTTTTAAAGCCCTGTTCAATCCCAGCCGGGCAATCCACTATAATAATCTCAAAATCTTCTCTTAGCTCATCACACAACTTTTTCATTTGCTCTGGTTTTATGGCATCTTTTTCTCTTGTTTGAGCAGTTGGTAACAAATATAAATCTTTAAACCTTTTGTCGGGAATCAAAGCTTGTCTCAGTCTACATTTTCCTTCAATAACATCTACAACATTGTATACTATCCTATTTTCAAGACCCATTACAACGTCCAAATTTCTAAGCCCTGTATCACCGTCTACCAAAACTACTTTCTTACCTAACATGCTAAGTGCGGTTCCTATATTTGCGGTGCTAGTAGTTTTTCCTACTCCGCCTTTTCCTGATGTAACTACTATTACTTGACTCATTGGTTAACTCCTATTTTTTATTTTTATATAAATTGCATAAGCTTCGCATCTATCTTCTCAATATGAATATTACCATTATCCAAATATGCCATTTCTGGCACATTTAATCCCACAAATTTTCTTCCATCTTGCGGAGCATTTGCTATATACTCACCTATACCAATCTGCTCAGGATTCATTCCATAAGCTATTATATAAGACTTTTCACGCAAAAGATTTTCTCCCGCAAAAGCTCTGCCATTCAAATTTCCAAGTACAATTATATTTTCACGAGCTCGTATTATCGCTCCCGGATTTACATCCCCTATTACAATAGCATTTCCTTCAAAAATAATCTCTTGCCCAGAGCGCAAAATCCCTGACCAGTAGCCAGTATGTGAATATTTAATTTCTTTGTTATTGTTTATAACTTTTTTCACTATTTGTGTAGGTAAATTATTTTTATTAGTMTCATTATCCTTAAATGAAACTTGTGTAATGTTTTTGCTAAGCAACATTTCTAACAAAATTTCTTTCTGAGTTTTATCCAATTTTCTACCTTCAATATTCATAATAATTTTTGAGTTTTCCAAAGAACTCATATTATTTGATAATTTTTTGGCAAATGCCGTAATAATATTTTCAAAATCTATCGCTCTATCTAAAATAACTGAAATACTGTCTGATCGTCCCTTAAAAATAACACAATTATCTGTACTCATTTATATCACCTTTTCTTAATACAAAAACTCATCCCCTAATGTATCTAAATTCTCACTCTCATCTACTTTAAAATAAGATGCAAACACATCTTTTGCAATCTGACTACCAAAGCTTCCTAGATTATCCTCGTTATAAACAGATGTAACAACAACTATCTGAGGGTTATCTGCTGGTGCAAAACCTGCAAACCAACTATGTGTATGATTCGCTTCTTCTGCTGTTCCTGTTTTTCCTGCAACATCAATCGGAAACCCATTAAACAACATTCTACTAGTTCCACTAGATCCTTGTGTCACTCTTAGCATACCTTTTTGAATTTCTTGTATATGTTCATCTTTAATATCTAAAGTACCACTAATTTTGTTAGCTGTTGTCAAATATTTTTGTGTTTGCTTATTATCAAATACCCCACCTACTATTTTTAAATCATATACATTTTCTCCATTAGCTACTGCAGCGACATATCTGGCCATTTGTATAGGTGAAAATGCATTATATCCTTGTCCAATTGCCGTTCTTATAGTTACGCCTTCATCCCATTGAATATTTGTRTTCTGCAGTAAATAATCTCCCAAATTATCTACTAACCCATACCCTATTTGTTCTTTAACAATTTCTTTATATTTATTACCGAGAGATTCAATATTTACTAATTCATTGTATAAAAAATTAATCAATTCAGGATTTTTATTTTTATCAAGCTCATCTTCATATAACTCTGCATAAGCATCTTGATACACTTCTATTATGCTATTTATTTCTATATCCATCGTATTCGTGTCAATCGCATTTAATGTAATGTCCCCAATCATTGTAAGCAATTGGTTTTTCAGCGCTTTTTTAGCTTTTGTTTTTAATGTCATAGATTCTACGTTGTTCATTGTATCCTCTATTATAACATTTAACATATTATCAATATTTAGTTGCAAATATCCTTGAATGCTATAAAAAGCTGTTTCCACAATTTCATTTATCTGCTCTCCCATAGTTGAAATCACTATTGGTTCCATATTTCTATCCGTTTGATACCTCGCTAAATATAATGCCTCATTTTCTATATCATCCAAGTGATAAAAATCATCAGTAAACAAATCTTTTTTCAGCATACTAGCAACATCTTCAACTTTTCTGTTTAAGCTTTCTTCACTCATATTTTTTAGACCTTGCAAAACATTGCTTATACTTTGACTAACAACTGTCTCTGGTGTTGAAATATTGGGAGCTTTTTCTGGAAGCTCGATGCCTGTGGGTTTTGATAATCCAAACATTTCTGCATATTGTGTTAACGAGTCTATTCCTCCATAAGTTTCTTTATATTTGATACCCAATCTATGCGCCACTTCAAAAAAGTAATAGTTACACGACACCTCAAGTGCCTTTTGCAAATCTACTTCCCCATGTCCTCCACCAGTAATGGGATATATCCAACATGCTGGAGCTGGGTCGCCCGACTTTGTGTATAATCCTGTACAATTTATATGATCATGCGGTGTTATTACTTCTTCTTCTAAACCAGCTGCCGCCGTTACCATTTTAAATATCGAGCCCGGAGCCTTAACCGTCATAATAGATCTGTTCCATAACATACTTCTGTCATCAAGTAATGTATTATAATAGTTATTAAAGTCGTTTGTCAACTCGCTACTATCTACAGAGGGATACCCAACCATAGCAAGCACTTCGCCAGTATTTACATCCACTACCGCAGCCGCTGCACTAAAGGGATCTATTGCCATTTGAGATGGCTTTAGATATCCGTTTTTTAACTGTTCAATTAAAATATCTTTTCCGTCGCCTCTTGGATTTTGCCATATATCATCAATCGTCTTTTTTGTTAGATAAAGCGACCCTTGCTCATGCATCGCCAAAATAATTTGCTTATCTGTTATTGGAGAATTTCCATCAGTTACCCATTGCAATAATAAGTCTTGTAGTGTCATCTCCTCTTGCACCAAACTATTTAAATTAATATACTCATTCAGTAACGTCTCATATATCTTTCTGCTCATACTATCTTTAGGCGCTATCTCCATCTTATTAACTAGCAATTGACTGCTTTCAATCATAGAAATAAGCATCTCTCTAGACGAAATATCTTTAACACCTTTTTTGGCACCTTCCAAACGCACAATCAAAGCTTCACTCAATCTTTTTTCTATGCTATCAAAAACCTGCTGTTGTAAATCTATATCGATTGTCAAAAAAATATCGTTTCCCTTAATAGCTGTGCTCTCCGAAATAGTATTTACCTTTCGTCCCAGCGTATCTACTTCTATAAGTGAAGTTCCATTTGTTCCACGCAATACCTCTTCCATAGATTTTTCGATTCCTTCATGACCTACAACATCGTCTTCATTATAGCCTTTGTCTTTTAGCTCCTTATACAAGCTATCTGTCATAGTTCTTGTGTATCCTATTATGTTTCCAATAATTTCACCATATTCATAGACTCGTTTTGCATTAAATTCTGTAATAACGCCTGGATACTGAGTATAGTTCTCTGTTATATACGCTGCACTGAGCTCCGAAACATTCGTTGCAACTATGGGCGAATTATATTGCCTATAAGAATAGGGATACATCGTGGTCCTTATCGCTATAATATCCCTCGCATCTGCGTCACTTATTTCGTCCGAAATGTTATACTCATCTTTCAAATATTCGATAATTTCTGTCGCTGATTTTTTCAATAATTCCTGTCGCTGTGCTTCGCCATTATACGGAATAGAATACATAAATCTATTTATTGCCCAAAAACTTGAAGTATAGTTAAAAGGCGCTTCTTTAGAAATTGGCATATTGTCAATAAATGTATCGCCATTTTTTCTCAATAACTTTAACAGCTCCAATATTACATCATTCAGCTCAGCTTGAGTTTGACGCACCTGCAAATCGATCTTAATCACATGAATCGGCTCATTACTTGCAAGCACCTTACCGTATCGATCATATATTAAACCTCTTGTTGCCTCCACCTCTACAGTTCTTTCAACACTAGCCTGAACCTTATTTACATATCTATCGGAATCTATTATTTGCAATTTATAAAATCGCAATAATATTGCCAAAAATAAAACTATTATTCCTGTCATCATTATGATCAATCGATCACTAAGTAACTTAATTAATTTTTTCATATCCCTCCTCCTTATACAATATTTAAAACAAATTGCGTGACTTTTTTTCTTGGTTTTCCAATTTATCATTTATAAAATATATAGATCTATATATTATTAAAGTAAGTACGGTAGTGTATAAAAGTTCTGGTAACATCATATCAAAATAAAAATATGAAAAATTGATATTCCCTATTAAAATAAATCTCAAAATATTCACACTACTAAGAAATAAACTCGACAAGCCGGTACACATAATTGGCAAGATTTTATTTTCTCTGTAACAAAAATGATGTAACTTTCCACACATATGTCCAATTATCATATAACTCACACTATAAATTCCAAATATATAGCTATACGATATATCATATATCACTCCACCAAAAAAACCTATTATAGTTCCTTCATTCTTTCCACGCAGTAAAGAAAACGCAACCACTATCATAGTCAAAAAATTTGGCGATACACCTGCAATTCTCACAAAATCACCAAGAGTATTTTGTAATGTAAAAGCTAGCACTAATATACTTACTGTAATAAACCATCGCAATTTCACTCAAATTCCTCATTTTTTTTTATTAAAAACACATACCTAAGCAACTCAAAATCTACAGTCGGCTTAACTATCGCATTCCTGACCAATCCATTATTTGTTTCTATAACATTTACAATTTCTCCCACTAAAATTCCCGGTGGAAATTTATCGCTAATATGTGACGTTATTATCTGATCACCCACCACGATGTCTGCATTTATATCTACCTCCAAAGCTGCAAGCCCTTTATTTGACAATTCAATTTGTCCATTTAAAATTCCTGTATCCTTTGTTCTAATGATCTCCACACTTATAGAACTTCTATCATCAATAATCGAAAGCACTGTCGATGACAATGGACCGCTATCATTTATCACACCCACTAATCCTCCATTAGCCAACACAATATCATGTTTATATATCCCTGCTATATTTCCTTTATCAATGGTAAATGATTTATACCAATTACCTGGATCCTTACCTATTACATTAGCTCCCGATCCAGGATAATCTTCATACCTATCTTGTATATTTAATAGCCCTTTTAAAAGCGTATTTTCTTTTTCCAGCACTCCTGCTTTAACRTTTTCATACAAAAGCTTTTCATTTTCATACTCTAAATTTTTGATATAATGATCTTTTTTATTTATATTTTCAAAGTAACTCAAGATGAAATGTAATTTATTTTGCACAACGTTTATACTCTTTTCTACAGGATAAGTTATCAGATCATCAATAGTCCCTAATATTGGAATATTATAGTAATTGCCCACTCTGATAATAACTGACATCATTATACAGGCACTGGCTATAATAATAGCAAGTTTTTTATTCAATTTTGATGGCAATTTCATATTTCAATCCCCTATTTCTTACTTATCATCTTCAAACAAACCCGACCATTTTTCAATATTTTCTAAAGCAAGCCCTGTTCCTCTCGCCACACAGTCCAAAGGCTCGTCGGCCACTCTAACAGGCATCCCTGTTTCTAGGCTTATTAATACATCAAGTCCACTAAGCAATGCTCCGCCTCCTGTTAAAACGATTCCGCTTTCCATAATATCTGCCGCAAGTTCTGGTGGAGTTTTTTCTAATGTAGCTTTTATCGCTTCTACAATTGCTGTAACTGGCTCTTTGATTGCATTCGTTATTTCTCCCGAAGATATAGACAAAATTTTTGGCAAGCCTGTTACCAAATCTCGTCCTCTAATTTCCATAGTTTTTGCATCTATTTCCGACTCTAATGCTGCACCAATAGTCATCTTTATTTGCTCCGAAGTTCTTTCACCTATCATTAAATTATATTCTTTCTTTATATAAGAAACAATGTATTCATCAAACTCGTCTCCTGCTATCCTTAGCGATTTGCTAGAAACAATCCCTCCCAAAGATATAACCGCCACATCTGTAGTTCCACCACCTATATCCACAACCATATTTCCATTTGGCTCTTCTACATGAAGATTTGACCCTATCGCTGCCGCCATTGGCTCTTCCATTATAAGAGCCTGCTTTGCCCCGGCCTTAATCGTTGCCTCCTCTACCGCTCGACGCTCCACGGTGGTAACGCCAGATGGCACACACACAATAACTCGCGGCTTTATCGAAAAAAATGATTGCTTTTGTGCTTTGCCTATAAAGTATCTAATCATTGCCTCTGTAGTATTAAAATCTGCAATTACTCCATCTCTAAGCGGTCTAATCGCTACAATATTTCCAGGCACACGCCCTATCATCTGTTTTGCTTCATCTCCAACTGCCAAAATTTGATTCGTTCTTTCTTTAATAGCCACAACAGATGGCTCGTTTACAACTATGCCACGCCCCTTCACAAAAACTAGAGTGTTAGCCGTTCCCAAATCTATTCCCATGTCTTTACCAAACATAATTTCCTCCATTGTTTTATAAAATATTTTTCTGATTTTCGAGTATCCCCATCTGTCTCAAACTCCTAAAGTCTCCATCTCCTACTATTACATGGTCAAGAAGGGGGATTTTTATCACTTCACCCACAAATTGCAGATCTCTAGTTATTGTAATATCTTGTTTGCTTGGCTCAGGATCTCCACTCGGGTGATTATGAACCACTATTAAGGAATTTGCACAAACTTCGATTGCAGGCCTAAACACATCTCTAGCATGCACAATTGTCATATTTAATGTTCCTATCGAAATGCAATGCTTTTTAATCAATCCCAATTTACTATCTAAATACAATGCATAAAACATCTCTTGAAACTTATTTTCGAATTCTTCTACAAAAAGACCTGCAACATCTTCAGGATTTTTTAAATCTATCAATTGCATTGGCTTTGGCACATGAAGTCTCTTTGCTATTTCCACAATAGCCACCAATTGAATTGCCTTCATTTTCCCAATTCCCTTTATAGACTTAAGCGTATCATATTTTAAATCTTTAAGAGTTTTTAACTGAATTTCACCATGTTTATCGGTTAGTAATAACTTTGCCAAATCCCTAACACTTTGATCGGCGATTCCATTATGCAATAATATTGTCATCAGATCTATGTCACTAAGTTCGCATGCACCATCTTCTACTAACCTTTCATGTGGTATCATAGTGAATTACTCCCTCCTATATTGATACGTAGGAGACTTCTGACAATTAAAAAACTTCCCCTTTAATAGCGTTAATATATAATTAATTGCCATATTAAGAAAAATTTATACATACTACACACTAATTTTTTAATAAATATCCAGCTATCTTTTCTTTTTTTGCTAATTTTAGCGCTTCATAAACCAAAGCCTTATTTTCTCTTTTATTAAACTGCAGTAGCGCACGCTGCATCGCCTTGTCTTTGCTAGATTTTGGTACATATACAGTTTCTAATGTGTAGGGGTTTAGTCCAGTATAAAACATACAGGTTGCGAGTGTCGAAGGAGTTGGGTAAAAATCTTGAACTTGTTCTGGGTTTTGACCATTTTTTTTAAAATATATTGCTAACTCAATTGCATCCGCTAACGTTGTTCCTGGATGCGAACTCATAAAGTACGGAACTACATATTGCTTTTTATTACTATCTTTCGAAGCATTGTTAAATTCAGAAACAAACCGTTCATAAATATTTTTTTTAGGCTTTCTCATATATCTAAGCGTATTCTCGGCAATATGCTCTGGCGCCACTCTCAGTTGCCCACTTACATGGTTATCTGCTATCTCTTTAATTATTTTTTTACTATTTTTATCTTGTAGCAAATAGTCATATCGTATTCCCGAGCGTATAAATACTTTCTTAACTCCATCCAAATTTCTCAATTTTCTAAGCGTATTCATATACTTTTCATGATCTACATCAAGAACTTTACACGGCTCAGGATACAAACACTTCCTGTCTTTGCATGTCCCTCTTTTGCTTATGTTTTTACATTGCTGGGCCATAAAATTTGCACTAGGCCCTCCAACATCATGAATATATCCCTTAAAATCTGGATGCTGCGTCATTTTTGTTGCTTCTCTCACCATCGATTCTGTACTACGGCCGCTCACTATTCTACCCTGATGAAATGTTAATGCGCAAAAGCTGCAGCTGCCAAAACACCCTCTATTGCTTGTTATACTAAATTGCGTTTCTATCGCCGCCGCTATCTCTTCTTTATACATAGGATGCGGTTTATTTTCAAATTGCATCTCATATACATCATCGAGCTCTAGAGTATTAAGCGGTTCTGTCGGCGGATTTTGTACTACATACCAACCTTTTTCATACTCTTCCATAAGCGGTTTTCCACGATACGGATCAGCATTTTCTTCTTGAATCACAAAGCTCTTTGCAAATTTAACTTTATCTGCTACCACTTCTGAAAACGATGGCAACCGCTCTGCCTCATATACCATTTCGGGGAACCTCGTCTTAAAAACGCTCCCTTTTATATATGTTAGATCTGTTATTGCAATTCCACTTTCCAATGCCTGTGCCAATTCTATTATCGACCTCTCACCCATTCCATACAGTAACAAGTCAGCTCCCGAGTCTATCAATATCGATTTTCTCACTTTGTCTTCCCAATAATCGTAATGCGAAAATCTTCTCAAGCTTGCTTCAATGCCTCCTATTATGATCGGTACATCTTTATATGCTGATCTGGCCAAATTTGAATACACTATTACTGCTCGATCAGGGCGCTTATCTGTTGCTCCCCCCGCCGTATAGGCATCTTTTTTTCTGCGCTTCTTATTGACCGTATAATGATTTACCATAGAATCCATATTTCCTGAATTAATTAAAAATCCCAGTCGCGGTTTTCCAAATCTCCTAAAATCTTCACAGTCCTTCCATTCTGGCTGCGATATCACCGCCACCGAATATCCAAATCTTTCCAATGTATGTCCAATGATTGCTGTCCCAAATGATGGGCTATCTACATAGGCATCTCCTGTTACTATAACAAAGTCCACTTCTTTTATATTTCTTTCTTCCAAATCTTTTGTATCTACCGCTAAAAACATAGTCTACTCCTTCAAAATATCTATCACTTCATTATAGTCCATAACCCATCGATCACACAGATCTTTGGCTCGTCTTTTTGCATCTTCTCTCTGCGCATCTTCTATTCCAAAAACCGTCATTCCTGCATTCTTTCCTGCTATAATTCCGTTTGGCA
The DNA here is from genome assembly GCF_000171335.1 of Candidatus Epulonipiscium viviparus. GTDB lineage: Bacteria > Bacillota > Clostridia > Lachnospirales > Cellulosilyticaceae > Epulonipiscioides > Epulonipiscioides viviparus. Next base: position 6,485 of record NZ_ABEQ01000037.3, on the reverse strand, counting down.
CGTCTTCAAATACCAAGCATCTGCTAGGGGCCACTTCCAAAATTTCTGCAGTTTTCAGATATACAAATGGATGCGGCTTACCTTTTTCCACATCGCAGGAGGTTACAACAGTCTCAAAAAACTTTGCTATATCATGTTTTTCTAATATTGCCTCCACGATCTCACGTCCGTTGCTTGTTGCTATTGCCATTTTCACATTATGTGCTTTCAAAAACTCCAAAAACTCTTTGGCACCATTTTTTAGGTCTACGCGCTCCACATACATTTTGATTGCCATCTCTCGCCAGGTTTCCTTAATTTCTTCTACACTCATTGCCAAATTAAAGTGTTTCTTAAAAAACTCCGCAGTTTCTGTAAAGCCTGCTCCCTCTATCTGATTTATCGCTGCCTCATCAATAACATATCCCTTTTTTTGTAAAAACTCTATATCAATTTGTTCCCATACCCACATGGAATCAATCAACGTACCATCTAGATCAAAAATTACTGCCTCATAATTCATATTAGTGCCTCTTTTCGATTATTTTTATAACACAGCCCTACTTGCAGGATATTTATTTTTCAATATTCCATTCACCGCTTTTGCCCAGCCTATAGGAAAGTTATCCACGCATATCACATAATATCCATTACATACATCTGCAAATAATGTTTCACCCTTTAAATATTTTGTAACTTCTATATCAGCAGATTGGTAATTTATGGTATTTTTAAACACACTTTTATCGTATGCTATAGCCAATGCATGCGACGGAATAAACTTCCCAGATTTTATGTCTCCCAAATACAACCCRCTGCGCAATGTTCTGATCTTTTCGTTTGCCGGCATATTTGCAGAAACCAAATATAGGCTATTATTATTTTTCACCACATATTCATCTAARTTTATCGATGTGTTTTCTTTAAAAAATAAATTTGCCTCTGGATAATCTTTAATTCGCTTCGAAAGCTTGATATATTTATCAAATACATTATTACCCAATTTTTTGATAAGTAAACATACAAAATGTCCTTCACCCTTTATTTTATGCGGCCACAATCTCACCGCACCTATGTTGCCAAAACCATCAGATAATCCATTTTTGATCTCCACCGCTACACTTTCAAAATCAGCGTGTGTTTCTAAAAATTGTTCAATGCAACTTTCATTTTCTGCTGTTGCAAAGGTGCACGTCGAATACACCATCATCCCTCCCGTCTTTAACATCTTTGCTGCACTTTCCAAAATTTCTGTTTGTATTTGACAAAAATGATCTATCTCAAAATTTTCCCAACTTTTAATAGCTTTTTCATCTTTTCTAAACATCCCTTCACCAGAACATGGCGCATCAATAATTATTTTATCAAAATAATTTGCCCATAATTTTGCTAATTTCTTTGGATCTTCACTTACAATCATCGTGTTTTTAGCACCAAAGCCCTCCAAATTTTTCTCTAAGGTTCTTGCCCTAGAAAAGCTTATATCGTTCGCTACCAAAACTCCTTTCGGCCCCAGCTTTGCGACAACTTGCGTACTCTTTCCTCCTGGTGCCGCACACAAATCCAACACACGATCATCTTTTTCTATCGGTAACAACGCTGCCACTGCCATCGCACTAGGTTCTTGAATATAATACAACCCCGCTGCATAATATGGATGCTTTGCCGGTCGCTCATCTGCATAATACCTGCCCTCTGCGCACCATGGCACCGCTTCCATTTCCGCAAACGGACTAATTGCTTCCCAGTTTGTCACTTTGCTAGTGTTTATGCGTATTCCCTTATATATAGGCTTATCAAATGATTCTATATAGGCACTATATTCTGAACCCAACAGCTTCTGCATATTCTCTTTAAATTTTTGCGGCAACTTATCTTCCGTCTTCATTTTTTACTCCTTCAAACACTTTATTTTTTAGAGCTTTGCCATTTAAATAATCGCATAAATCACCCTGCTTAAAATTATTAGCCGTCATTTGTACTATAATTTCATCGTGAATCTTCCACCAGCTTGTTCCCCAGTTTGCAAACAACGCATAATCTTCTGGCACACGTCCAATAATTCTTTGTACCACAATATCTTCTTTTAGATATCTAAGAAAGGTGATCACTCGCTCTTTATATTCCTCTGCAGAAATCAACTCAAATTCACCATTCAAAAATTGATCCCCCATCATTGTGTCCCTAACTAAATATAGTGCGTGCAGTTTTACATGCGTCAGATTTAAGGCGCTCACTACTTTGGCACTCTCTATCACATCTGCTATAGAATCCCAGGGCAAATTTAAAATCAGATGCACTACTGTTTCAAATCCATATTTTTGGATCCGCAATACTGCGTCTATAAATTCAGCCAGAGAATGCCCCCGATTTATTTTGGCTAACGTATGATAATTGACTGTTTGCAGCCCCAGCTCCACACATATATCATAGCCAGTCTTTTTGCCAAATTCATCCAATACTTCCAAATATTGCTCATTAATACAATCTGGTCTGGTAGAAATACTCACTCCAACCACATCTGGATGCTCCACTTGCTCTAACATATTTCGAAAATCTGCAAGCGACATATACGTATTACTATAGTTTTGAAAGTACGCTATGAATTTGTTTGCGTTATATTTTTTACCTATCACTGAAATATTCTCGTTTAGCTGAGTTTTTATATCAACCGTCGCATCTGGTGTCTCAAATGCAACTCCCTTTTCACCGCAGTAGGCACACCCTCCTATGCCGCAGTTTCCATCTCTATTGGGACATGTCAACGGCTGGTTTATTGTTACTTTATATACTTTTTCATTAAATTTATTTTTTAAATAATTACTGTATCTGTTATACGGCATAGCTTCTCTCCAATTGGTGCAAACTTCCATCATAATATATGATTATTTTTTATTTTTCTGCTTATACTACTATTATCGCAAGATAAAAGAAAGGTGGCAGTTATTATGAACACTAGAACTTTCGATTATATAGCTTTGACCCTTGTGGTCATTGGTGCGATTAACTGGGGCTTAATAGGCTTTTTCCAATTTGATTTGATTTCACTAATTTTTGGTGGATGGGCAAGTTGGGTAAGCCGAGTTATTTACGCCATAATCGGAATATGTGGGATTTATGCTCTGACCTTATTTGGCAGAGTATCAAATGACTCTTACTCCGATCAATAAACAGGAAAAAAATAAATACTCCCAAGCTATTCATTTAGCCTCGGAGTATTTTTTCTATAAACTTTCCAAAATTGCTCCTGCAAAAGTTTCTATCTTCTCCATATCTGTATCTGAGGGATTAAAAATAATCGATAGCGGAGCCACGGGCTGCTTCAGTTTTAGCTGAGTGAATCGGTCGCTAATATTTTTTACGGCTTCACCACTCCAACCATACGAACCAAATGCTCCAACAGTTAGGCCTTTATTTAAAATAGCATTCAAAGACGATAATACTTGCCAAATTTGAGGCAATGCTTCTGCCACTATCGTAGGAGAGCCAAGTAACAGCGCGCTAGACGAGCTCACCTTTGCCATAAACTTTGCTATATCATACGTGGCAAGGTCTATCGACTCCACTTTTTTGCCTGCTGCCGTTACAACTGCCTCTATCTTCTCTGCAATCTTTTTTGTATATCCATATGCTGATACATAACCAATTACAACATCTAGGTCTTTCTGCACGGTTTCTTCAGACCATTTTCTATACAACTCTTTATATTTACAAAAATTTGACGCATCAAAAATTAGTCCATGCCCCGGCGCCACAAATTGTATCTCTAAATCTGCTATCTTATCCAARGCCTTTAATACAAATGGTTTAAATGGTCCCATAATCATATTGTAATAATAYTGATATGCCTTATCAAAATCTRYAATTTCCTTATCAGATAGCTGGCTGTAGAAACATTTATCGCTTGAATAGTGCGCACCAAATGAATCACACGTAACTAACGTTTTTTCCTCTACTATATAAGTGTATATCGTATCTGGCCAATGTAGCTGAGGAACGTTCTTAAACTCCAGCGTATGCGAGCCCAACTTTATKGCAACACCTTCTTTGGCAGCCATATGGTTAAATGGCTTATTAGCGATATTTTCCAGATACTTCTTCGCTATTGCAGAGCTAATAATGGTTATATCTGGTAATAACGCCAATAATTGCATAACCGATCCCGAATGGTCTGGCTCTGTGTGATTTACCACCAAATATTTAATGTCACTCAGATTTTCTACATCTTCTTTTAATCTTGCCAAAAACTCATCAAAAAACTTATCTTTCACAGTTTCAAATAATACAAATGCATTTTTCCCATCGTCAGATTTGTTCTTTAGCAAATACGAGTTGTATGTTGTTCCAAATTCTGTTTCCATTATTATATCAAACACTCGCAGCTGAGGATCTTTTGCACCAACCCAAAATAAATTTTTTGTTATTTCTATCATTTTCACTTCTCCTTCCCAATTAGGCAATTTTTAACTTTTTGAAAATATATGGAGCACCAGCTGTTACATACCAAATTAGCAAAATGTATTTAATTATATCTACAATCTTTATATCCAATGTCGTTGCTTCTATCGCTACATAAATCAGCCCTGTTCCAACAATGCCTATAATTATTTTAGCAATCTGATTTTTAAATGTGGTCTGAACTTTCATATCAACGTATTTTTTTTCGAAAGCAACTCCACTAACCAATCCAAATAAGCTTCCTATAGACATCATCACTTCTTCTGATACCGGAAACACCAAAGCCATTAAGGTCAAAAACCCCAATATCCACAACAGCCACTTATCATTTGCTATTATATAATTGGCAATAATGATGCTAATTATTCCCACCAAAATGCCTCCTATAACATCAATCGGAAAATGTACTCCTAAGTATAGTCTCGTAAACCCAACAAAGAGCGTCATTATAACTGCAACTATCAACATGCTTTTATTTTTTATTAATGAATATGCTCCACCCCAAAAACTTGCGGCCGTCGACGTATGTCCACTTGGAAACGAGTATCCTGATGCAGTGTGCACTCTAAGCGGTCGAACGATTCCTAATTCAAACGGCCTCGGCTTTCTAACGATAGCTTTAATGCAACTTGTTAGCAGTGCATTCACTAACACAATAAAAACCAGCTTATACGCAAAGTCTTTATCCACACACCAATATAGCGCCACAATTATAGCTCCCAGAAAAATGAGCTCTGCCGAAAATGTACCGGTTTCAATTAGCATATTTAGAAATGGTGTTCTAATAGACTCTAGATATTGCAATATTGCTATTTCAGTTTGCATGGCATTCCTCCTACAAAATATTAGATTACTACACTAGTTTACCATTAACAAATTTCTATTCAAGGCACCCAATAAAAAAAAGTATTTTAAAATTTCCAAAATTAGCGTATAATTAGTTTCGTCATCAACTATTTAATTATAATGCAAATATTTAGTCATATAGTCTTAAAGACAGAAAGGATTATTTTATGAATATCGATATTATAACAGGATTTTTAGGAGCAGGAAAAACCACTTTTATTACCAAATATGCTTTATATTTACGTGAATTTGGCGAAAAAATCTTGATTATAGAAAATGAATTTGGCTTGGCTGGAATAGACGGAGCTTTCTTACGAGAAAACGAGCTAGAGGTTACCGAGATTTCTGGTGGCTGTGTGTGTTGCACCCAAAAAGAAAAGCTGATTGCATTTATCCTAGAGGCTGTTCAGCAGGGCTTTGATAGAGTTATTATCGAACCTTCTGGAATATACAATTTAGATACGTTTTTTTCACTTTGGAATAATCCTCAAATTGCAAAGAATTGTATTTTAAATAGTATCGTCACTATTGTAAAGCCAGATTTTATGAAATTTGCCACCGAAGCCTATGAACACATTTTCTTATCTCATTTTTATTCTACTGGCGCTATCGTAGTTAGCGATACGCAATCATATACAGAAGCAGAAATAGATTCTACTATTATAGATCTTACCAAATTTGTTTCTTCCAAAAATACAAACTTTGATTTATCCAAAATTGATGTATATACCAAAAATTGGATAGATTTAACAGATAATGATATGCACGCTCTCTCAAGTGCTGGTCGCAGCGAATGCCCTCATACTGCCATAAATGAATGTCACTTAAATTTAATTGAAAATCACTTCTTTATGGCAAGGCTCAAAACGTACGATAATATTTTAGAACTCATCGATTATATTCTTCAAAATGATGAAATTTTTCGTATCAAGGGCTACGCACTCGCTGGAGACAAACTTTATAGCATAAACTGCACGCAAAATTGCATCGAAATTAAACCCGGTAAAAGCAAACATGCCGTTCTCAATATACTAGGACAAAATTTAGATATCACTAGCATAGAGAAAAAAGTTAGAGAGATGTCACAAATTCGACAAATGTCTGTTACCACTGGCAGCCGACTCAGAACCGAATTAATATAATTTAAAGGAATAACCAATGAACAGTTTAAACGAACAAGATACGCTCGATTTGCAGCAGCT
>NZ_ABEQ01000038.3 GCF_000171335.1 Candidatus Epulonipiscium viviparus | reverse complement strand
ACTATTTACATATCCCGCAATATCTAAAGCTGCTGGCAAAAACGCCACTCCACTCAGCATAAAATATTTACCATTGAGTGGGTAGGTCGCTATATCTACTATCGATTTTCCTTCCCCATCTCCTGTAAAAATTAGCCCTGAAGTATGTTCTGCACCTGTGGGGTCTGTCACTGTTCCAACTATCGGATACACAGCTTCTCGCCCTGCAAATGAAGTTTTGGGAATGTCAGATAAATTTACTACCTCTCCAACATTTCCATCTACCAAATGTATTGTTTTTGTTGCATCATCCCATAAAATTCCCCTTCCAAATGCCGCTGCCATTGCTTCTATGGGTACATATGACATTCCATCTATAACAAATGGTTCAATTGTAGTTCCGTAAGCATCTTGCAAAATGAATTCTTCTCCATCTACGGTTAATTTTATATCATTATAAACCACATCCAATGACTTATATATCGGTGCGGCAATTGTACTTTGTACAGCTAATACCAACGCTATGCCCATTGCTATTTTTTTCATTATAGTCCTCCCCCAAACAAAATAAATATTCAGTTATATTTTATTTATAAAATATGTAATAATTATTAATTTCATCTTCAAATTATAATGGTTTTTCCTATTATTGTCAATTTCAAATTTCTATAGTATGTTATACTATAACTTTTTTATTTATTTTTACATCAAAAATATAACTAACTAATATCGTTTGGAAGAAATTACTTAAATTATTTTTATTTTTTTTGTTACAAATTTTAAAAAATAGTATATAATTAAGAAGCATTCAAAATACAAAAAAAATTATTCTTGATAGTACATCGTAAAAATATTTATTAACTATAAACTTAATTCACTTTTAAATTAAATTACTATAAGGAGTGGGGATAATATGAAATTAAATCAACGTTGTTTAGCAGCATTTTTAGCTGGATCTATCTTATCTAACAGTTTTTCGGTTTTTCCAAATACTGTTGATAATACCGAGACAACTGCTGTTGAAGAAATAGAAAGCGCTCAAACTACTGCATCTGAAACTGCACCTTCCGTTATTATAGCAGTTGAAAAATCTGAAGATCAAATTACTCAAGATACATTGCTTGTGGAAACCGATCCAGTTATCATCAAGCCAATGGATGCGAACACCGAATCCGGTGACTCTTCAATTATTTCTTTAGTAGAAAAAATCGAAGTAATCTTAGAAAATGTTCAAATTAATTTAGCAAATTCTGAAGGTTCTGAAGCTGCATCTGCTCAAACCGCTGTTACTCGCTATATTACCGATCTTTTAGAAGGCACTAACGTTAGCGCCATTATAGAAGGAACAAACTTTACGGCACCAACTCCTGGCACTTCCGAAAATCCAACCGGAACACATGGCACCTATGAGTTTGTTGTTGCCTTAATTGATGGCGAAATTACTGCGACTACTAATAAAATTACTGCAAACATCGATGCCGCACCTTACGTAGCCTCAGAAGTAGTCGATCCAACACCAGTTGTTTCAGTACCTATTCCAGAACCTGATAATACTGCCTTATTAGCTGTTGTTGATATTCTTGACAATGCTATTTTCACGCTCGACACTGCCGAGGCCTCCAATATAGAAGATGCCAAAGTTGCTATTTCTTCTGATGTTGCCTATATTCTTTCTGATACAGAAATGACAGCAGAAATTAAGGGGTATGGATTTGTTACTGCCATCGATGGTTCCGCAGCTGTTCCTCTAGGTACCGACGGATATTACAAATTTGTTATAAAAGTTACTGATGGCGAAAATACCGCATCTACTGATTTAATAACTTCCACTATTGATGCGCTCGATGTTACAATTCCAGAGCAATCCGAATTAGATGCATTCATCCAAACTATCGAAGCTACCAATTTTGCAAAATCTGATATCACAACTGCAACTGACGCAGGTCTCGCTGTTAAAGCTGAGCTCGAAAATATTTTAAAGGACACCAATATTCATGCCACTATCAAGGCTTTTGAATTTACTGCACCTGTTAACGGATCACCTACCAATCAGGCTGGCACAGATGGCGAATACAAATTTGCTATCGAGCTTGCAAATGGTCATGCAACAGCTAGTACTCAAGTCCAAACCTTGACACTTCATGCTAATGAATATGATGTTCCTGTTGTGCTTCAAAATCTTGTGATCAAAGGATTAACTCACAGCGATCTCGAATTTAACGATGATATGTACAATTACACTCTAAATATTGCTCAGGCAGACCAAGGCAAAAACTTTATCATCAATCCTATTGTCGAGGATGGTCTCACTGCRACTGTTTCTGTTCCTAATGCCATAAARGATCACGTTGGCATTACTCCTATTACTGCAGATACATTAATCGCCAATAACACCATTCTTATCAATGTTACAATTGGCGATAAAATTACCACTTACACCATAAATGTTGAAATCGCAGATAACAGCCTTCTTGCAGAACCAATATTAGAGGCACAAGAGTTAATTCTTGTTCCTACAGTAAGTATCGACGGATCTGATGTTGCCAGTGACGCAACCTGGGTTAGTTCTAATGCCCAATATGCATATAGCCTCGCAATCGAAAAGGCTAACGAACTATTATTAAATGAGAAACTTACTTCTTCTGAAATCGAAACTGCTGTTGCCAATTTAGCCGCTGCAACCGATACATTCAAAGCCGAAATTGCTGCTGGAACACAGTTTAGTGCTTTAGAAATTTTGAATATTAGCGTGGCAGGAAACGTAACCTATGACGCTGCAACCAATCAGATTAATGTGCTTGATACAGATACTGATGAATTCACCATCACTGTTGTTGCGAAAAATAGCGATGTTGCCCTTATCAGCTCTATATCAGATACTCTTTCTACAAACGGTATATTAACTTTTACTGTACCAACCAACATTGATAATTTCAATATAATGCTTGCTTCTGGCGATTTAACTAGCAAACCTATTTCCTTTACTGTTAATTCTGCCCCTATCGACAACAATACAGAAGAACCTGTATCTGTCGAGCCTGAAGAAGAACCAACCATTACTGATGCTCAATTACTTGCTGCTCTTGCTGCAATGGGTGTGAAATACAATGTAACATTAATCCCAGTTACAGAAGAAGAGGCACCCTTAGCAGGAGAAGACGCAGTTCAAGTCCCTGCTGATAAAATTACTATTATCGAAACTGAAACAATTTCACAATAATTTTGTACTCATTTCATAAATTTTCACATCATACGAAGTTTAATATAAGGCTTCCAAATCTTTGAGCAACTTTCCTATCGCTCCTTTGGTGTCAAAAGTACGTTCCGCGCGTGCTTTTGCCCTTTCTTTTTGTTTATCCATAAACTCCTTATCAGTTAAATATTTTCTGACAGTTTCTATATACGTTGCCTTAGTTATTGCAAAATCTGGACCTGCCATAACCGCCGCATCTCCCTTTTCCACTGCCACTACCGGTACTCCTTGATACATCGCCTCAACAGCAGATATCCCACCACCTTGCCTAAAAGGATTGAGATATAAATTACATATTTTACAAAATTCTGTCACACCTTCTTGCAAAAATCCTATATATTTAGTTTGCTTTTGTAGTAATTCGTCTTCTAAAATCCATTTTTCATAGTCATTAAATCCTCCTACAAATATTATTAAAATTTTATCATCCATAGCTAGTATTTCTTTTATAACTTTTGTATACTCTTTCGTAATTTCTGTATTTAATCGCCCTCCTATTATGCACATCACAAAAGCATCTTCACTGATTTCATACTCTTCTCTGGTAAAAACTCTATCTGAAACCGGCAATTTTGCTGTCATCGGAGAATAAATCGCTTTCTGCCCTTGTTCTTCCAAAAATTCTTTAATCGGGGCATCTTCTTCTGGTCTCGGTTCACGCGGAACAATTGTTATCCCACTACAAGTTACTCCAAATCCATTTCCACACTGGTAACTTGCCGACTTTGTAAAAATTTTGCACGCATCAGATATTAAAGAATTGTTACCTACATTAAACACCAGTTCCGGCCTCCAACTATATATATAATCAACTACATCTCGCAACGTTTGCTCAGAATATTGATCTACTAACGGGTGATATGCTATAATTTTTTCATCTTCTATCTCTATATAATACTTCTTCTTTTCCAAAATTAGATAATTAATAAAATTCGTAGTATATATATTACCCGCTTCTGCATATGAAGGCTCTCCTGTTACTATTAATATTACTTTTTTATTAAAATGTTTTTGCAAATTATAGCAATAATCCAGCGTCTGCTTCGTTGGTGCATGCGTGTTCATATTTAGTAGCTGCATACACGTCACAACAACCACTCCGGTTTTCTGTAAAATAGGCTCATATTTACTTGTATCAATGGTTGCCATAAATCGTTCAAATAGATTTTTATATACAAAATAGCTTACTTTATAGTCCGCAGCATCAAAAATTGCATTACAAAATCCATATACTCCAATTTGATACCTTAGATAATACGTATTCATAATTGTAAAATTAGGTTCTAGCAATAATTCAGTCATTTTTTGTAAATATTTTCCGTTTTTTTCATGTACAAATCTTAATGAATATATAATCATTTGTAAATCAGGAAATCCGTCTAAATATTTTTCGACATCTGCTATAAATATATCCGACGGCGCTACACTATAAAAATTTAACAATTCATTCACAGTAGTTCTAGTTTGATCAATTATAAAATTCAGATATACTTTTTCTTTTAATGTAATTATCTGCCACTCAAATCCCTGTTTTTCTAACACTCTATCCAATAATTTGACCCATTTGGTATCATAAACCCCCCATTGTACAAATTTCATTTTTTCTACTACTTCATTATAATACACTTTATTTAAAACTAGTTCATCTATCTTATTTGCTATTTCATCTATCGTTTTACAAATCAATTCCTCATATAAAACCTTTTCTAGGCTAGGAGATCTCTTAATTGCTTCCTCATTATTTTGAGCTACTGCTAAACATAGTGTTGGTACTGCTGCCATAATTGCAAATGTTGCTATTGTAAATCCCCAAGGTATTGCAGGAGATATAAACAAATCACAAGCTGGCAATATTGTAGTAGCTTGATCAATCTTTGTTATAATTTTGAATTGATTTTTATATTTTGTAATATTAATCATTTTTTCTGTCACTAAAATAAAATATATTTTTTCATTTTTTTCTGCAATATTATAACACATTTCTAAAAATTCATCTTTTACATAAATATTCAAATTGGGATTTACCATTATAATTACAAATGCATCTTCTGGCATATCCAATGTTTTTATCAGATTCACTCTACTTAATGGTTTTTTGGATTCATATTCTGGAATTTTAGTTTTTTTCAAAACCCATTTTTTATTTGATACATATTGTGGAAATAAATAATAATCTTCTACAAAAGGTAACGAGACGTCTATACCATTGATTATACTTTTTATATCCTTATTATTAATGCTTATATCCAAATCAACAATCTTTATTGTATTTATAATTGGCAATGATGACCTAATTTCTAAATCTAATTCAGATTTATCTCCTAAAATTATTATATTTTGTGGAGCAATAATGCTTACAATTTTATATATCATCGTTGTTTGCACATCTTTTTCATACTCTTCTAGTGTGGAATATGCTAACTGTATACGAAAAATAGGAAGCCTTTCAAATTGTGCTGCAAATATATCGGGCTCAGATTGCCCCTTTGATAAAATATAGACTTCAGTAATTGAATCAAATTTTCTATCTATTGCTAAAATCAAATTGGCTAACATATTATATCTCGTTGTTTTTATCGTATATTCTATCACACTTTTGTCATAGTCAAAAAATCCTTCAAAATTTTCAATTATTATAATTATTTTTGATTTATCTAATTTTAAATCCATAATATTCTCCTTTGCTATTATTTTATCTTTATATATTTTACTAAGCATACACTTTTTATTCGTTTTCAAGCTTCAAATCTTTTATATTTAATTCACATTTTTAGAATATTTTGTCCTTATTTTGCATAGATAATACTATTAAGGTAAAGGAGGAATTATTTGTATGAATTGGAAAATATTTTTTAGTTGTTTTAACAAAAAGAAAGATTCAACCCCTACACCGGCAATCTCACCGGTCACTACACCGCCTGCAGATGCTCCAGAAATTTTAGAAGAAAGTCCTTTTGCTGAAGAAGTTGCTGAGGAAATAGCTGCCGAAATCATTGAGGATATCGCTGAGGATATTGCTGAAGAAGTTGCTGAGGATATCGCTGAGGAGATAGCTGCCGAAATCGCTGAGGATATCGCTGAAGATATCGCTGAAGATATCGCTGAAGATATCGCTGAGGATATCGCTGAAGATATCGCTGAGGATATCGCTGAAGAGATCGCTGAGGATATCGCTGAAGATATCGCTGAGGATATCGCTGAAGAGATCGCTGAGGATATCGCTGAAGAGATCGCTGAGGATATCGCTGAAGAGATCGCTGAGGATATCGCTGAAGAGATCGCTGAGGATATCGCTGAAGATATTGCTGAGGATATTGCAGAAGATATTGCTGAAGATATCGCTGAGGATATCGCTGAGGATATTGCAGAAGATATCGTCGAAGAGATCGCTGAGGATATTGCAGAAGATATCGTTGAAGAGATCGCTGAAGAAGTTGCAGAAGATATCGTCGAAGAGATCGCTGAGGATATTGCAGAAGATATCGTTGAAGAGATCGCTGAAGAAGTTGCAGAAGATATCGTCGAAGAGATCGCTGAGGAGATCACAACCACTGTATCTATCATTGCTGTTGATAAAAACGTAGAATATGGTGAATACGTAGAAATTAAGAATACTAGTGATACAGAAATTAATCTTAAAGATTGGCAACTTTCATCAAATGGAGAATCTTACATATTCAAAGCAATTAACTTAATGCCTGGTGCTACAGTTAAAATCGGAGAATGTGCTAGAAATTTTGATGTAGACTATTATTGGGCTCACAGCCGAGCTGTTTGGACTGCATCCAATAACTCTATTCAATTATTAGATTTTAATGAAAAATTAATTGCTACTTTCTAATTTTTACAAAGGGACTACTTTCACACGGTTAGTCCTTTTGATTTTTATTATAAAAATTACGTCTATTGGACTAGTATAACCGATATAATATTATAAATCTATTTTAAATATGGAGGACTTTATGAAAAAATCGATTATTGCTGGCCTTCTTACTGCTATTATTGGAGTTACTCAATCTCAAGCCCTAGTATATTATGCTGAAAGTAATTATAATTACATGCTTCCTATCAGTAGTGCTCTTTATCTAGAAACAGCAGATATTGATCATCTTACATCAGCAGAAGCTCGAATTGCACGCAATGAAATATATGCCAAACATGGTAGTCTATTTTATGTGGATGATATGGATATTTATTTTAGAGGTAAAGCTTGGTATCAACCGCTACCACAAGGTATAAAATTAGATACCAATTTATTAAGTGATATCGAAAAAAAGAATATTCAGTTATTAGCTAGCTACGAACAATCTGGTGCTCAACCAATTACTCCGTCTAAGCCTGTTTATAAAGTTGTAGATACAGAGTTTACAAACAAGATCATTGGCTTTGATGTCGTTACTTTTATGGATACATCATTTGATAGTCTCGACAAAATGTTAGATTTTTTGGCTAAATATAAATTCGAATTAATTAAACAAGAGGATTTTAAACTAACCTTAGTAGATAATATCAAAACTGAATTAGTAGTTCAATTGGATTATGATGGAGATTTTGTTAGCGTTATTGACTTTAATGCTACTGTTATTAACTATGATGTCGATCTAAAAACAGCTAAAGAAAGACATTTAACTGAATATCAAACAGATAATCATTTTATATATGCTGATTTTGAAGATGGCACACATGTAAATTACTACTTTTCCTTCGATTCATTACAAAATCATAATCCTACCACATCATATGTAACAATTACTAAAAATAGATATAAATAACTTGATATTTTTACTCTTATTATTGAAACATTAAAAATTGCCCATGAATATACATGGGCAATTTACATTGGCAATTATTTATTATTTATTTGTGATAAAAATCCTTTACCATTACCTATTACTTGAGCAGTCTCTACAATAGTCATAAAAGCATGCTTATCATGAGACGAAACTATTTGTTTTAGCTTTGCCACTTCTCTCATATTTATCATAGTGTATATAATAACCTTTTTATTATGCGTATATCCACCAGTTGCATCAACCATCGTCGCACCTCTATGAAGTTCGTGCGTAATTGCTAAACAAATTTCTTCTGCATACTCTGGAGATACGATTATTGTTCCTGTACGTCTCGAATTTAAACCATCYACAATTAGATTTGTTGCTTGTGATGCGACAAACATACTAATTGCTGTCACAACTGCAAGATCTATACTAAAAAAGTATGCTGCAGCTGCCATAATTATCATATTAATCATGAATGAAACACTGCCCATACTGAAGGAAAACAGCTTATTGAATATTTTGGCAATGATATCTGTTCCTCCTGTTGATCCCCCTGTACGAAATATCATACCCATTCCTAACCCGTTGATCAAACCTCCCAATACAACAATCGTAAGCTCAGAATTAAGCGGAATACGAAAATCCTTCGTCAGCTCTATCCATCCTGCAAGCAACATAGTCCCCAATATACTAAATCCCAAAAACTTCTTTGGCAAAAATTTTAGAGCAATAAGAAAAATAGGCACGTTTAACACAATCGTTAGCATACTTAAATTCCATCCAAAAGCAAAGTGTAACATCAAGGAGATGCCACTTATTCCGCCATTAATTAGATAATTTGGAGCAAGCACCCCATTGACCGCTAGTGCCATTAGCATCGTACCCAAAATCAAAAAGAAAATCGTATCTTTATATTCGCATTTTTTTATAGCTATTATTGCCTTTTTAAAATTCATATCTTTTACTGTTTGTTTATATTCTGCAATTTTCATAGCATCCTCCATAAAAATTTATACTTATATGATATAAATCGGCAATATTGCTGCTTTTAATTAACTGTAAATATTGGCTTTTGTCTTAATTTTCATAGCATCAAAATATTTTTTTTCAAACGGTATCCATTTATTTTTAAATGTTTGTGCATCAAGAGGCCCATTTCTATTTATTATACGCAACATCTGAGTATTACTATCAATTTCTAAAAATATTTTTAAGTCATATATATCGTCATATAAATCATGCAAGCTATAAGTTCCCTCTATAATTAATATTTCTCCTACTGCTGCCACAACCGGTTCTAACAATGACATCGTCTCACAGCTAAATGGTTTATACGTAATCGAACTAGCTCCAGCTCTCAGCAACGTAACAACTTCTTTTATAAATCGTTCATAATCAATATTTCCACCCGGTTCTTCCAGTCTTTGTGGTGTTCGCTGATACGATTGCAGAAAGAAATCGTCCATTCTAATTATATCGCAATGATACGCTTCTCTCAAAGCATTTGCTAGACTGGTTTTTCCAGCTCCACAATTTCCATCGATTGCTATTATTATTTTTGATTTTGTCTGCAACAAAAAATCTATTTCTTTTTTAATGTTCTGTAACTGTTCGTTTGTTTGCATTGATAAACTCTACTTTCTCTAAAATCATTATTAACGGCGGAATTGCCACAATTTGCAATATAATTCCTGGAATCCCACTAAAAAATACCGAAGTTATAAATATATTAAAGCTATATGGAGTACTTGATAATCCAGAAATTATAACCATTACGGCACCATAAACTAGTCTTCCTACTATCATAGAAATAATAAGTGAAATGTAAATGTTTATAGTCTTCTTAGGCAAAATTTGATACACATAACCTGCTATCAATCCATATACACACATTTCAAAAGCCATCGAGACAGCCACAGGATATATTGGAGGCATCGCAAATATAATTGAACGCATTACTGGCAATATTGCCCCGACCACCGCGGCATAAATTGGTCCACATACAAATCCACATATCAATACCGGAATATGTAACGGCAATAACATACTTCCTATTTCTTGAATCTGTCCCGTTAAAAACGGTAACACAAATCCAAGCGCCAGTAACATTGCACTTATTACTAAATTTTTAATATTATTTTTCACTTCTACATCTCCTCTTTTCCTCTTTAATTATAAGCTTTTATCATTATATCACAAAAAAAATCATTTTTCCAAATCTTTACATTTTACTTTAAAGCTACTATAATATAGTAGTAATATGATACAAGCATTAAGAAAGGAGATTTAAAATGATTACAGAAGCCGTAAATACGTTACGTACAATTTATACTAGAGATAGTGGGGCATTCAGCAATAAAGCTCAATTAACTATCTCTACCGAAAAATTACTTAACCCAGATAATATCTACCTCCCGATAGTTTTACAAGCTATAGATATGAACGTCGCCACTCTTGTTGCGAGCAATGTAAAATCTTCCACAGATACTGATGCAATCAAAACTATTAGCCAAAAATTATCTCTCACCTGGCGAGAAGAATTAGCAGATCAAATTGTAAATATATTTGTACAAGCAAAATTTGGTTCTACAACAGAACTCAACGCTCAAAAACCTTTAGTTGTATCTGAAGAAAACCCTAGTCTGCCGCCTCTTATACCTGACGAAAAAGTCCCTGCGCCTCAATTAAACGAAATAATATATGATAAGCGAATATTTACAATAGAAAATCAAGTTTTGATAAAATTTTCCAATAAACAAACTAGAGCAACCATTCCAAAAGGTGTTACGGCTATTGCCGAAAAAGCTTTCTTTAACTGTCATAACCTTACATCAGTGACTATTCCTGTGGGAGTAGTTAGTATAGGCAAATTTGCATTTGCTGAATGCAGTTCTTTAACAGAAATTATAATTCCAGAAGGTGTCACACTCATAGATGACTGCGCTTTTGCTTGGTGTAGTGGCTTAAAATCTGTCATAATTGAAAAAAATGGTAAAAGCATTGGTAAGTCTACATTTATGGAATGTATAAATTTAACTTCTGTCACCATACACGAAGGTGTTACGCACATAAATCAAGGTGTATTCACTTGGTGTGATAAACTAAAAAATATTTTTGTTCCATCTACATTAAAAACAATCGGAGAATCCGAAGTTAATGTAGAATCAGGTGTTATTACAGAAGGTGACATTTGGAACTTATTAACTCAAAATCTTTAAAACTATAATTAGTTTCTCAGATGAAGGGAGAAGATTTATATGGCAAACGAAACATTAAGCGTATTACATCATATTTATAATCAAAGCGAATATACAAATTTAGAGGTAGTCAATAAAATAGTACATGATTCACTGCATAATGAGGATCGTGATATTATATTGCAAGCTGTTCGATTGAAAGTTACTACACGAGTTGCCGATCAGGTATCTTCTCCATATGATACTGCCGCCATTAATGCAATTGTAAAATCGTTGGCAATAACGTGGAGATTAGAATTAGCTGAAAGAATTGTCAGCCTATTTGTACAAGCCAAATTTCTTGATAGTTATGATCAAGATTCTTTCACCATTGAAGGAAATGTTTTATTAAAATTTACAGGACAACAAACACATGTGGATATTCCACACGGTACTATTTCTATTAGTGATAGTGCTTTTGCTTGGTGTAAAAATCTCGAATCTATTACTATGCCACTTTCTTTAACCAGCATCGGTAACTGGACATTTGCTGATTGCGGCATAAAATCATTGATCATTCCAAAGGGTGTCACAACCATTGGTGACTGGGCATTTGTTTCCTGTCATAACTTGCAATCTATAACAATTCCAGACGGAGTCACAACCATTGGTCAGTTGGCTTTTGCCTGGTGTGAGTCACTAACGTCTATAAAAATACCAGAAGGCGTTATCAGTATTGGTGAGAAAACATTTGAAAGATGTACTTCTTTATCTTCTATAACTATCCCAACAACTGTTTCAACAATTGGCGATTTGGCTTTTGCCTGGTGCAGTAGCCTAGAAAATATCGTAATTCCAGAAGGAGTCACATCGATTGGCACGGCCGCTTTTGCTAATTGCTATAACTTAACTAGCATTACAATTCCATCTACACTAAAAACTGTCGCCAACAAAGTTGTCTTAGCAAAATCTGGAGTTATAAGAAGCGGCAGAATATGGGAGTTATTAACAGAATAGAATGATCTAAAATATTTTTATTAGCATATACTACTATTGTAAGCGCTAATCTCAATATATCACCAGAAAGGAGCTTTTTTATGACTCGTGAAACACTTGAAACTTTACGTAAAATCTATCTTGAACACGGAGAAATAACTTTTAGAGATCCAGAACAATTATCAAAATTAGTACAAGAAACTTTGCACAACGAAGATCGTGAAATAATATTACGAGCAATTGAGAGAGATATCGCAACTCTTGTTATCGATATGGTTAAATCTATCATCGATATTGAATCAATTACTCTTATTAGAGATAAATTAGCCATAACTTGGAGAGTAGACCTCGCCGAAACAGTGGTTAGAGCTTTTGTTCAAGCAAAATTTGACCTTTTTGATCCTATTGAATCTATTCCAAAAAATGAATCTAGTCCACCACAGGTTATTAACTACGACAAAAATATTTTCAAAATTCAGAATAATGTACTTTTAAAATTTACTGGTCCACAATCACATGTTGTTATTCCAGATGGCGTCACCGCTATTGCCGATAAAGCTTTTTATAAATGCAAACATGTTAAATCTATAACGATTCCACCTGGAGTAACTAGCATCGGTGATTCTGCCTTTGATGGTTGTAATTTCTTAAATTCTGTGACTATTTCAGATGAAGTTGTCAGCATTGGCAATATGGCCTTTAATAAATGTAAATCTCTAACAACAATATCGCTACCAAAAAATATAAAGCATATTGGTAGATCGGCATTTGCTGAAAGCGGATTGATATTTATTGATATTCCAAAAACTGTCACTCATCTTGATCATTTAACGTTTTTTAAGTGTAAAAATTTAACCTCTGCCACAATTTCAGAGGGAGTACGTGTTATAGGTCATAACGTATTTTCTAAATGCAATAACTTAACACAAATCAGCATTCCTTCCACTCTCGAAAATATTGCAACTCGCAATGTTACTTCAAAAGCCGAAGATATTCGTAGTGGGCATATCTGGAAGCTATTAACCAAAACAAAATGGTAATACAAGGTCGGGCATTATTTATACTTATTATCGATAAGTACGCTGATGCCTGACAAAACTTTTTTTAAACAGGAATTCGATCGTCTCAATAAATCATCTTCTTTGTCATTCCCCCATCTACAATAATATTGGCTCCATTGATAAAATCATTCTCTTCTTCAGCAAGAAATAAGCAAACGTTAGAAATATCGCGAGGTTTACCCACTCTATTTGAAGGATGCATCTTGTGATCGTCAAAATCTAATTCATCGTAATTTGCTGTACAAATCCAACCCGGGCTAATTGCATTGACAGTAATTGGAGTGCCTGTCAAAGAGATACAYAGGCTGTTAGTTAAAGAAATTAACCCACCTTTGCTCATTCCATATAATTCGCAGTTAGCTTCATTTTGGTGAAATCTGGTAGATGAAATATTAATAATTCGACCATAACTTTCGCCCTTATTAAGATTAATAAACTCTTTGCAACAAAGGTACGCACCTCGAAGATTAGTATCTAGGATCAAATCAAATTCGGCCGCATCTGAATCTACAAGCGCTTTTTTATGGCTAGCTATCGCAGCATCATTGATTAAAATATGAGCCGTTTGAAACTGTTCTTTTATCGCTTTAAATGCATTTGCCACACTAACCGCATCTGAAATATCTGTATGAATATAWGTTACTTCCTTATTAGCACAATCTTTTATATCCAAAACAATAACTCTGTATCCCTTTTYTATAAATTGCGTTGCCATATCAAATCCTATTCCACTCGAACCACCTGTTATAATACAATTCTTCATATCGAAAGCTCCTTTATATTTTTTAGCAAAATTTTATCATATACCTTTGATAGATACTAGGCTGAATTCTACTTTTGAAATTAAATCTAGAAAAGTCTTTTATTTTTTTTAAAAATTGGCAATACTGTAGCAAAGCAAAATTTTTCACATATAGTAGTTATAACACCATCAAGACAAAACCACAAATAATAATTGACTATCCTAAAATTGGAAAATGTGTTAAACTTGTGTTGAACAAATAGAAATAGGTGATAATTTGGATAATAAAAAAAGGAAGCAGACAATTGTAAAATTGCTAGGTGATCCATCGTACGTTCCAATGAAAATTAAAGATTTAGTAACTATACTCAAAGTCCCAAAAGAAGATAGACTGTTATTTGAGAATCTACTCCGCGAGCTCATCGAAGAACATAAAATTATTTGCACAAAACGCGGCAAATATGCTCTACCTACTCAGTATGATATGGTCTACGGAATATTTCGAGGAACGCAAAAAGGATTTGGGTTCGTCACTCCAGATGACGGTGGTTCAGATATTTATATAATGTCAAAAAACATAAACGGCGCATTGCATCACGATAAAGTCTTGTGTAAAATATCTAGAGGCAATAAAACTGAGGGGACAATTCTTAAGGTTTTAGGCTCCGAACTACCTCATATTATTGGGCGCTACTATGAGCATAAGTCGTTTGGATTTGTTATTCCCGATGATAATAAATTTGGAACCGATATTTTTATCCCTAAAAAAAATAAAAACGGTGCTGTAGAAGGCAATAAAGTTTTAGTCGAAGTCATTAAACGAGATAATGACAAAAGTCCTGAAGGTAGAGTTGCTAAAATTTTGGGGCATATCAACGATCCTGGAATAGACATCCTGTCTATCTGCTATCAATATGATTTACCAACTGAATTTAATCCAGAAGTTATGGCAGCAGTAGCTAAAGTTCCAGACGAAGTTCCGGCCAAAGATAAAGTAGGCAGAGTTGACTTTAGAGATTTGATGATGGTAACAATTGATGGCGAAGATGCCAAGGATTTGGATGATGCAGTTACACTAGAAATTCTATCAGACGGAAATTTTAGATTGGGAGTTCATATAGCCGATGTTACTCACTATGTTCCCGAAAAGTCTGCCTTAGATCTTGAGGCAGTAGCAAGAGGAACCAGTATATATTTGGTAGATAGAGTTATTCCAATGTTACCGCACAAACTCAGTAATGGTATTTGTTCGCTAAACGCAGGCGTTGACAGACTCGCACTTAGTTGCATTATGGATATTGATCAAGCCGGAAATGTCTATTCGCATGATATAGTAGAAAGTGTAATTAACGTAGATAAGCGCATGACCTATACTGCTGTTAAAAAAATATTAACCGATAATGATGAAGAGTTAATTGAAGAGTATTCAGAGTTTGTGCCAATATTTAGAAACATGGAAACTTTAGCACAAATTTTAAGAGACAAACGCATTCGACGAGGCGCATTAGATTTTGACTTTGAAGAAACTAAGGTTATATTGGACGAAGAAGGTCATCCAACAGAAATTAAGGCATATGAAAGAAACGTCGCAACTAAGCTGATCGAAGAATTTATGCTAGTATGCAATGAAACTGTTGCGGAGGAATATTACTTTAGAGAATTACCATTTGTATATCGAATACATGAAGAGCCCGATGCACAAAAAATTGCCGAAATGATAAGAATCGTAAATAGTTTTGGACACACTATAAAAAGTCGCCAAAAAATTCACTCCCGCGAGCTACAACAATTGATATTAGCAATCAAAGAGCGACCAGAAGAAGAAATAATTTCTAAGTTGATTTTAAGATCCCTAAAACAAGCGAGATATAATGATGAATGTTTGGGACACTTCGGTTTAAATGCAAGATTTTATTGCCATTTTACTTCACCGATACGCCGATATCCAGACCTTCAAATTCATCGAATCATAAAATACACGCTAAAAGGTCAGCTAAAAGGCAAAAAACTTAAAGATATGTATAAGCGCGTTAGTGATATATCAAAGCAAAGCTCTCTGATGGAAAGACGCGCCGAAATGGCAGAACGAGAAACTATTAAGCTTAAGAAAGCCGAATTTATGGCAGATAAGATAGGCGAAGTTTTTACTGGCATTATAAATGGAGTTACCTCGTGGGGAATATATGTTCTATTACCAAACACAGTCGAAGGATTGGTTCATCTTAACAACATGTCTGGAGATTATTATATCTTTGACGAGGTAAATTTTCGCTATGTCGGTGAAGCCACTAACACTATATATCAGATTGGACAAAAAGTTCAAGTTCAACTAATAAAGGTTGATACGCTGGCTCGCTCCATAGACTTTAAATTTTCTTAATAATTATACACAAATATTTATTTTATCTTTTAATCATAAATTTATTTGCAATAATGTTTTCTACATTAAAATGTTCAAGCAGTTCCTCATCTTTTAACGATTTTTTGTATCCTGATTCCGAAATAATTTGAACTACTCGCGAGGCATCAATTTTGCCATTGTTTTCAAAGGATACACAACTAAAAGGATAATAAACTCCTTTTTGAAAATCTACGTACTGCTTGATATTATCACTCAACTTAGTCTTAATGCATAAAATAGTATGATATGTATAATTATAATCTCTAGGTTTCATTTTTTCTCTCCTTTCACTTTTATATTTATTTTATGATATCTAATTGGAAAATAGTACAAGTTATTTTCCATAATTTTTTTGAATGTTTACCAAAATTATGGTATACTAACAATATTATTTTTGGATAGAGAGGGATGATTATGTTAAAAGTAGTTATTTCTGGACCATCTGGCTCTGGAAAAGGAACAATCGTTACAGAACTTATGAAATATGAAAACTATAAACTTTCAATTTCGGCAACAACTAGGTATAAACGCGAATTAGAACAAGAGGGAGTTCATTATTTCTTTAAAACCAACGAAGAGTTTCAACAAATGATAGCGCAGGATCAATTGCTTGAATATGAAGAATTTTGTGGAAACTTGTATGGCACTCCCAAGCATTTTGTTGATCAAACAATTGCAGAGGGATTTGATATTTTATTAGAAATTGAAGTAAAAGGTGCATTAAAAATTAAAGAAAAATTTAATGAAACCGTGCTAATATTTATTATTCCTCCAACATTCACAGAGCTGACATCTCGGTTATTAGGCCGAAGAACAGAAACCGAAGAAGTAGTAAATTATCGATTAGCACGCGCTAGAGAGGAGTTAAAATTATTTAAGCAATACGATTATATTGTCATCAATGATGATATATCACACGCAGTACGCCAAATTAATGCAATTGTTGAAGCCGAAAAACTACGCAGCTGCTATCAACAAGCAATTGTCAAAAATATGTTAAATAATTAAGGAGACTTTATGTTAGAACCGTCTTATTCACAACTTATGGAAAAAATTAATGAAGATGCTGGTACTCAAATGATCACCAGTCGTTATTCGATAATTATCGCAACCGCAAAAAGAGCACGACAAATTATTGAACTGATAAATCAAGAAGCTTCTGGAGATTTGCGTGATCGACGCAAGGTAGACGAAGCTCTCGAGTTTAAAGAAAGACTTAAATCCACTAAACCTACCAGCATCGCTGTATTAGAATTATATAGAGGGGATATTCAAATAAAAGAAAAAGATGTTTTGTAGTATAATAATTAACCGTGCAACAAATAAAGCAATTGATAAACCTTTCACTTATATACTACCCGAACATTTGAACGCTCTGGTAGGCAGTAGAGTGATGGTACCATTTGGTCCTCTCAATAAGTTAACAATAGGATATTTAATAAATATAGTTTCTGATGAACAAATAACAAATATAGATTTCAAAATCAAAACTGTGATCGAAGTCTTAGACGAAGAACCTATTTTAAATCAAGAACAACTCGAAATGGTCAAGTTTTTAGTTGAATATTACGGAAGTTCTTACGCAGCTGCTATATCTACGTTACTTCCACCTATTGACAAACACGATATCAAAACTGCAGTAGCAACTACAGAATTTTTATACAAAGCTGCAGATGATCAAGCAATCCTTCAGTATCTTAACAAGATTTCGCATTCAAAAACGTTTGCCAATCAAGCAAAGATACTAAACTTTTTGCTACAAAATGATGGACAAATAGTTTCTGAGCTCAAAAATACCTTGGAACTCAACACCAATTCTAGTATTAATTCGTTACTCAAATTAAAACTAATAAAAAGAGTCTTTTGGCAAGTCAGGGTACAGCATATGCCCATTTGCTATGATAAGTTTCTTCCTTTAAATAGTGAGCAACAACAAGCTTATGATCAAATTTCTAGTTGCTCTGATCACAATACTTTTCTATTAGAAGGGGTCACTGGAAGCGGCAAGACCGAAGTGTTTTTGCATCTTATTCGCGACGCAGTGGAGCGGGGCGAAAGTGTTATTGTTCTTGTACCAGAAATTGCACTTACTCGGCAAACTGTCAATCGATTTACTGAACGGTTTGGCTCTCGCGTCGCTCTTACGCATAGTAAATTGACTCCTCGAAAACGACGAGAAATATATTTGCAAGCCAAAATTCAAAATGTACAAATAGTGATAGGTCCCAGAAGTGCCGTGTTTATGCCACTTCCCAGGTTATCCCTAATTATAATCGATGAGGAACACGATGGCAGCTACAAATCTGACATGGTTCCAAAATTTAATGCTATAGAAATAGCAATAGAGCGCATGAAGCATCACCAAGGCAAACTAATCTTGGCATCTGCAACTCCTAGCCTCGAATCTTATTATCAAGCCACACTTGGTATTTATGAATATTTAAAACTAAATCAAAGAGCTAAAAATGCCACAATGCCCACCATCTCCATAGTCGATATGCGCGAGGAGCTGGCTGCTGGAAATACAAAAATATTGAGTAGGCGCTTGCATAATGCAATAGTCGATACCGTTACTCAGGGCAAGCAAGTGATGATACTATTAAACAGACGCGGACATTCTACTTTTATAAGCTGCAGGTCTTGCGGCTATGTTGCAAAGTGTGCCTATTGCGATCAACCATTTACGTATCATCAAAAAAATAAGCTTCTAATATGTCACCATTGTCTAAATCAAATACAGGTACCAACTACCTGTCCCGAATGTGGTAGCAAATATATGCAATTTTTTGGCAACGGTACACAGAAAATCGAAGAATATTTGATGATGCATTTTTCACATTATGGTATTGCTAGAATGGATTTAGATACGGTTAGTAAAAAAAATGAACTAGAAACTTTATTACAAGATTTCGAAAAAGGAGCAACAAAATTATTGGTAGGTACACAGATGATTTCTAAGGGTCACGATTTTAGTAATGTGACATTGGTAGGAATCATTTCTGCTGACAGTTTGTTATATATTCCTGATTTTAGAGCTGCCGAAAAGACATACCAATTGATAACTCAAACGCTAGGAAGATCAGGGCGCGGTGCAGATCAAGGAAAAGTAATAATCCAAACACACTCTCCGCAAAATGATGTGCTAATAAATATTCAAAATGGCAGCCAACCACAGTTTTATAAAAGCGAACTTATAACTAGAAAAATTATGGGATACCCTCCATATAATCATTTATTTAGTGTAATGATTAGCTCTGAAGATGAACAAAGTGTTATACAAAATATTAAAAAATTATTTGCCTATTATACACACTATAACAAGAAGAAGCTATTTCGATTATTGGGGCCTACTGCTGCCACGATGCCCAAGCTTGCTAATAAATTTAGATGGAAAATTATGATTATTGGTCAACCACGAGATATCCTACTATTTTATGGTCGATATTGCATCGATAAATTTAATGAGTATGAAAAACCTAAAAAAATAAATATTATTTGGGACATAGACCCCAGAAATATGATATAGAAAGGAACGTAAATTATGGCTATTAGAAGTATCAGGGTCGATGATGATCCTATTCTTAGAAAAGTATCTCGACCAGTCGTGAAATTCGATCCATTACTGCACTCATTTTTGAATGATATGGAAGAAACAATGCGCAGTGCCAGTGGTGTAGGATTGGCGGCGCCGCAAGTTGGAACGTTAAAACGTGTTTTTATTATAGATATCGGCGAGGGATTGGTTGAGTTTATAAATCCAATTATAATCTTCGAAGATGGTGAGCAAACAGGAGACGAGGGTTGCTTGAGCGTACCCGGCCGATATGGCGTCGTTACCCGACCTAACACCGTTACTATCAAAGCTCAAGATCGCTATGGTAACCATTTTGAAATCACAAAATCTGAACTATTTGCGCGAGCAATTTGTCATGAAAACGATCATTTAGATGGCAAGATTTTTGTCGATTGCGTTATCGGTGACTTGCATTACTCTACTGGCGATGAGCACGAGGAGGAGTACTAAATGAAAATTGTATTTATGGGAACGCCCGATTTTGCTGTTCCAGCTCTCGAAATGCTGATAGAACAGGGGCATCAAATTTCTTTGGTTATTACGCAACCCGATAAACCAAGAGGTCGTGGCAAAAAAGAGTCTGTATCTCCTGTAAAAGCAGCAGCTCAGATGCATCATCTTGCCATTGCTCAACCCGAAAGGCTTCGTAAAAACAAAGAAATTTTGGAGCTGCTTAAAGATATTGCTCCCGATTTGATCGTTGTCGTTGCTTTCGGCCAAATTTTACCAGCCACAATATTGAAAATACCTACCTTAGGATGCGTCAATATTCATGGTTCTCTATTGCCAAAATACCGCGGCGCCGCACCTATCCAGTGGGCTCTCATCAACGGCGAAACAACTACCGGCGTTACCATAATGTACATGGATAAAGGTCTTGATACTGGCGATATGTTATATAAAAAAGAAATTTCAATCACACCAGACGACACTGCAGGAACTATGTTTGACAAGCTGAAAAATCTCGGTGCTCTTGCTTTAAAAGAAGCTCTTCCTTTAATAGAAAACGGTGGCGCGCAACGAGAAAAGCAAAACAATTCCTTCTCCTCCTCTGCACCTAAAATCGAAAAAGAAATGGGAAAATTGAATTTTAACATGTCCGCAACAGAAATTGAAAATTTGATACGAGGAATGTCTCCTTCGCCATCAGCTTATATTGAATACAAAGGTGAAAAAATCAAGGTGCACGCCGCAAAAGAGGCACCAGAATTCGCTGCCACCGAAGACGCGGGCACTATTTTAAATGTAGACAAGCAAGGCATTTTGGTAAAAACTGCCAAAGGACTTCTTTTAATTACAGAAATACAAGTCCCGAATAAGAAACGAATGCTTGTTTCTGAGTATATCAAAGGAAATCAAATCGAACTTGGCTATAAATTGTAGGCCACCGATGTTGGTTCACCAGCTTTGGCAACTGCAGATGAGGCCCTAGCTTTTACAACCGATGTTGATTCACCAGCTTTGGCATCTGCAGATGAGGTCTCAGCTTTTGAAACCGATGTTGATATCCTAGCTTTGGCAACCGATGTTGATGCCCTAGCTTTGGCAACCGATGTTGAGGCCCTAGCTTTGGCAACCGATGTTGATGTCATAGCTTTTACAACCGATGTTGATGCCCTAGCTTTGGCAACTGATGTTGAGGCCCTAGTTTTGGCAACCGATGTTGAGGCCCTAGTTTTGGCCACCGATGTTGGTTCACCAGCTTTGGCAACTGCAGATGAGGTCCCAGCTTTTGAAACCGATGTTGAGGCCCTAGTTTTGGCAACCGATGTTGGTTCACCAGCTTTGGCATCTGCAGATGAGGTCCCAGCTTTTGAAACCGATGTTGAGGCCCTAGTTTTGGCAAACGATGTTGAGGTCCCAGCTTTTGAAACCGATGTTGATATCCTAGCTTTGGCAACTGCAGATGAGGCCCTAGCTTTTGAAACCGATGTTGATACCCTAGTTTTGGCAACCGATGTTGATGCCCTAGCTTTGGTAACCGATGTTGATGCCCTAGCTTTTACAACCGATGTTGGTGCCCTAGCTTTTGAAACCGATGTTGATACCCTAGTTTTGGCAACCGATGTTGAGGCCCTAGCTTTGGCAACCGATGTTGATGTCCTAGCTTTTACAACCGATGTTGAGGCCCTAGCTTTTACAACCGATGTTGGTTCACCAGCTTTGGCAACTGCAGATGAGGCCCTAGCTTTTGAAACCGATGTTGATATCCTAGTTTTGGCAACTGCAGATGAGGCCCTAGCTTTTGAAACCGATGTTGATGCCCTAGCTTTGGCATCTGCAGATGAGATCCTAGCTTTTACAACCGATGTTGATATCCTAGTTTTGGCATCTGCAGATGAGGCTCTAGCTTTTACAACCGATGTTGATATCCTAGCTTTGGCAACTGCAGATGAGGTCCTAGCTTTTACAACCGATGTTGAGGCCCTAGCTTTGGTAACCGATGTTGAGGCCCTAGCTTTGGCAACCGATGTTGAGACCCTAGCTTTGGCAACCGATGTTGATACCCTAGCTTTTGAAACCGATGTTGATACCCTAGCTTTTGAAACCGATGTTGATGTCCTAGCTTTGGCAACTGCAGATGAGGCCCTAGCTTTGGTAACCGATGTTGATATCCTAGCTTTGGCAACTGCAGATGAGGCTCTAGCTTTTACAACCGATGTTGGTTCACCAGCTTTGGCATCTGCAGATGAGGTCCTAGCTTTTGAAACCGATGTTGATATCCTAGCTTTGGCAACTGCAGATGAGGTCCCAGCTTTTACAACCGATGTTGGTTCACCAGCTTTGGCATCTGCAGATGAGATCCTAGCTTTTACAACCGATGTTGATGCCCTAGTTTTGGCAACCGATGTTGGTTCACCAGCTTTGGCAACTGCAGATGAAGCCCTAGCTTTTGAAACCGATGTTGATATCCTAGCTTTGGCAACCGATGTTGAGGCCCTAGCTTTGGCAACCGATGTTGAGGCCCTAGCTTTGGCAACCGATGTTGAGGTCCTAGCTTTGGCAACCGATGTTGAGGCCCTAGCTTTGGCAACCGATGTTGAGGTCATAGCTTTTACAACCGATGTTGATTCCCTAGTTTTGGTAACCGATGTTGAGGCCCTAGCTTTGGCAACTGCAGATGAGGTCCTAGCTTTTACAACCGATGTTGGTTCACCAGCTTTGGCAACTGCAGATGAAGCCCTAGCTTTTGAAACCGATGTTGATATCCTAGCTTTGGCAACCGATGTTGAGGCCCTAGCTTTGGCAACCGATGTTGATGTCATAGCTTTGGCAACTGCAGATGAGATCCCAGCTTTTGAAACCGATGTTGAGGTCCTAGCTTTGGTAACCGATGTTGATGTCCTAGCTTTTACAACCGATGTTGAGGCCCTAGCTTTTACAACCGATGTTGGTTCACCAGCTTTGGCAACTGCAGATGAGGCCCTAGCTTTTGAAACCGATGTTGATATCCTAGTTTTGGCAACTGCAGATGAGGTCCTAGCTTTTGAAACCGATGTTGATGCCCTAGCTTTGGCATCTGCAGATGAGATCCTAGCTTTTACAACCGATGTTGATATCCTAGTTTTGGCATCTGCAGATGAGGCTCTAGCTTTTACAACCGATGTTGATATCCTAGCTTTGGCAACTGCAGATGAGGTCCTAGCTTTTACAACCGATGTTGAGGCCCTAGCTTTGGTAACCGATGTTGAGGCCCTAGCTTTGGCAACCGATGTTGAGACCCTAGCTTTGGTAACCGATGTTGATGTCCTAGCTTTGGCAACCGATGTTGATACCCTAGCTTTTGAAACCGATGTTGATACCCTAGCTTTTGAAACCGATGTTGATGTCCTAGCTTTGGCAACTGCAGATGAGGCCCTAGCTTTGGTAACCGATGTTGATATCCTAGCTTTGGCAACTGCAGATGAGGCTCTAGCTTTTACAACCGATGTTGGTTCACCAGCTTTGGCATCTGCAGATGAGGTCCTAGCTTTTGAAACCGATGTTGATATCCTAGCTTTGGCAACTGCAGATGAGGTCCCAGCTTTTACAACCGATGTTGGTTCACCAGCTTTGGCATCTGCAGATGAGATCCTAGCTTTTACAACCGATGTTGATGCCCTAGTTTTGGCAACCGATGTTGGTTCACCAGCTTTGGCAACTGCAGATGAGGCTCTAGCTTTTGAAACCGATGTTGAGGCCCTAGTTTTGGCAACCGATGTTGGTCCACCAGCTTTGGCAACTGATGTTGATGCCCTAGCTTTGGCAACCGATGTTGATGCCCTAGCTTTTACAACCGATGTTGATGTCCTAGCTTTGGCAACCGATGTTGATGCCCTAGCTTTGGCAACTGATGTTGATGTCCTAGCTTTGGCAACTGATGTTGATGTCCTAGCTTTGGCAACTGCAGATGAGGCCCTAGCTTTTGGAACCGATGTTGGTTCACCAGCTTTGGCAACCGATGTTGATATCCTAGTTTTGGCAACTGCAGATGAGGCCCTAGCTTTTGAAACCGATGTTGGTTCACCAGCTTTGGCATCTGCTGTTGATGTCCTAGCTTTGGCAACCGCTGTTGATGTCCTAGCTTTGGCAACCGCTGTTGAGGCCCTAGCTTTGGCAACTGCAGATGAGGTCCCAGCTTTTGAAACCGATGTTGATGCCCTAGCTTTGGCAACCGATGTTGATGTCCTAGCTTTGGTAACCGATGTTGGTTCACCAGCTTTGGCATCTACAGATGAGGTCCTAGCTTTTACAACCGATGTTGGTTCACCAGCTTTGGCAACTGCAGATGAGGTCCCAGCTTTTGAAACTGATGTTGGTTCACCAGCTTTGGCAACTGCAGATGAGATCCTAGCTTTTACAACCGATGTTGATATCCTAGTTTTGGCATCTGCAGATGAGGTCCCAGCTTTTGAAACCGATGTTGGTTCACCAGCTTTGGCATCTGCAGATGAGGCCCCAGCTTTTGCCACTGATGTTAGTGCTCCAGCTTTTGCGACCGATGTTGATATCCTAGCTTTGGCAACTGCAGATGAGGCCCCAGCTTTTGCCACTGATGTTAGTGCTCCAGCTTTTGCGACCGATGTTGATATCCTAGCTTTGGCATCTACAGATGAGGTCCTAGCTTTTACAACCGATGTTGGTTCACCAGCTTTGGCATCTGCAGATGAGGCCCTAGTTTTGGCAACCGATGTTGAGGCCCTAGCTTTTGCAACTGATGTTGAGGCCCTAGCTTTTGCAACTGATGTTGAGGTCCTAGCTTTTACAACCGATGTTGAGGCCCTAGCTTTTGCAACCGATGTTGAGGCCCTAGTTTTGGCAACCGATGTTGGTTCACTAGCTTTGGCAACTGCAGATGAGGCCCTAGCTTTGGCAACCGATGTTGATGCCCTAGTTTTGGCAACCGATGTTGATGTCCTAGCTTTGGCAACTGCAGATGAGGCCCTAACTTTGGCAACCGATGTTGATATCCTAGCTTTGGCATCTGCAGATGAGGTCCCAGCTTTTGAAACCGATGTTGATGCCCTAGTTTTGGCAACCGATGTTGATGTCCTAGCTTTGGCAACTGCAGATGAAGCCCTAGCTTTTACAACCGATGTTGGTTCACCAGCTTTGGCATCTGCAGATGAGGCCCCAGCTTTTGCCACTGATGTTAGTGCTCCAGCTTTTGCGACCGATGTTGATATCCTAGCTTTGGCAACTGCAGATGAGGTCCCAGCTTTTACAACCGATGTTGAGGCCCTAGTTTTGGCAACCGATGTTGATGCCCTAGTTTTGGCAACCGATGTTGATATCCTAGCTTTGGCAACCGATGTTGATGTCCTAGCTTTTACAACCGATGTTGATTCACCAGCTTTGGCAACTGCAGATGAGGTCCCAGCTTTTGAAACCGATGTTGATATCCTAGCTTTGGCAACTGCAGATGAGGTCCCAGCTTTTGAAACCGATGTTGATATCCTAGCTTTGGCAACTGCAGATGAGGCCCCAGCTTTTGAAACCGATGTTGATATCCTAGCTTTGGCATCTGCAGATGAGGTCCCAGCTTTTGCCACTGATGTTAGTGCTCCAGCTTTTGCGACCGATGTTGAGGCCCTAGCTTTTACAACCGATGTTGAGGCCCTAGCTTTTACAACCGATGTTGGTTCACCAGCTTTGGCAACTGCAGATGAGGCCCTAGCTTTTGAAACCGATGTTGGTTCACCAGCTTTGGCAACCGATGTTGGTTCACCAGCTTTGGCAACCGATGTTGATGTCCTAGCTTTGGCATCTGCAGATGAGGTCCCAGCTTTTGAAACTGATGTTGGTTCACCAGCTTTGGCAACTGCAGACGAGGTCCTAGCTTTTGAAACCGATGTTGATATCCTAGTTTTGGCAACTGCAGATGAGGTCCCAGCTTTTGAAACCGATGTTGGTTCACCAGCTTTGGCAACTGCAGATGAGGCCCTAGTTTTAGCAACCGATGTTGGTTCACCAGCTTTGGCAACTGCAGATGAGGTCCTAGCTTTTGAAACCGATGTTGATATCCTAGTTTTGGCAACTGCAGATGAGGCCCTAGCTTTGGCAACTGCAGATGAGGCCCTAGCTTTGGCAACTGCAGATGAGGCCCTAGCTTTGGCAACTGCAGATGAGGCCGTTTTAAAAATAAGTATTACAGAATTATAAATTAAAACATAGTTTGGAGAATTTATGAAACATTTACGAGAAATAGTTGTAGATGCCTTGGTGAAAGTCGAAAAAGAGGGCGCATATTTACAACTAGTTTTGAAAAAAGATTTAGAAATTTTGGAGAGTCGCGACAGGGGCTTGGCAACGGAAATCGCCACTGGTACTTTGAAATATCAGATTGCTATTGATTATATCATTAACCAAGTTTCTTCTATTAAAGTGTCTAAGATGAAACCTTTTATTAGAAATTTGATGAGGATCAGTGTGTACCAGCTTAGATATTTGGACAAAGTGCCCGCTCATGCTGCAATTAATGAAGCTGTCAAGTTGGCAAAATCTCGTGGCTTTGCTGGATTGTCAAAATTTGTAAACGGCGTACTTCGAAGCATTGAAAGATCTAACATTGCGCTTCCAGCAAAAAATTGGAGCGTTTATTATTCGATCCCTGAATGGATAATTGAATTATGGGTGAGTAGTTATGGATCTGATATTGCAAAACAAATTTGTGAATCCACTACAGCGCGAGCCGAGGTGGTAGCAAGAGTTAATACGCTCAAAGTCTCAAGAGATGAACTGGTTGAATGCTTAAAATTAGATGGTCTCGCCACGAAACCTGCCGCCATATTTGAGGATGAATATCTCTATTTGGAAGGAGCGCAGTCTATCGCTGACATGCCTAGCTTTGTATCACGATTTTTTACCATACAA
>NZ_ABEQ01000039.3 GCF_000171335.1 Candidatus Epulonipiscium viviparus | reverse complement strand
TGAGCATGGGCATCAGCATCTGTATCGGCGGTTGCATGAGTGTCGGCATCAGCATCTGTATCGGCAGTAGCATGAGCCGGAGCATCAGCATCTGTATCGGCAGTAGCATGAGCATGGGCATCAGCATCTGTATCGGCAGTAGCATGAGCATGGGCATCAGCATCTGTATCGGCAGTAGCATGAGCATGGGCATCAGCATCTGTATCGGCAGAAGTATGAGCGTCGGCGGCGTCATCTGTATCGGTAGAAGTATGAGCGTCGGCGGCGTCATCTGTATCGGTAGTAGCATGAGCATGGGCATCAGCATCTGTATCGGCAGTAGCATGAGCATGGGCATCGTCATCTGTATCGGTAGTAGCCTGAGCCTGGGCATCAGCATCTGTATCGGCATTGACATCTGTATCGACAGTAGCCTGAGCATCGGCATCAAATTCGGCTTCAAGTCTATCGAGTTCTGCCTCGATGTCATTTTTTAGATCTACAACGACGTCTAAAGTTATATTAGAAAGTGCGG
This sequence comes from Candidatus Epulonipiscium viviparus, assembly GCF_000171335.1. Lineage (GTDB taxonomy): Bacteria > Bacillota > Clostridia > Lachnospirales > Cellulosilyticaceae > Epulonipiscioides > Epulonipiscioides viviparus. Next base: position 26,780 of record NZ_ABEQ01000039.3, on the reverse strand, counting down.
CAGGAGTTTTGGTCTCGGCCATTTCGATATATTTTAATGCAAGGTTGTAGCGCTCGTCCAGATAGGCAATGCGCGCATAATAATAGTAAGGCTCGGGATAGTGAACATCAGCAGTGATCAAACTCTTGTATAGTTTGCGAGCTTTTTTATCTTCGAATAAATAGAAATAGCTGGTAGCCAGATTTTCTTTGATGATATTGTTGTTGGGATATTTTTCGAGAGCTGCGATAGAATAGTCGCGAGCTTTCTCGTACTGTTCATTGAGATTAAGAAGCATTCCGTAGGTTTCCCAGAGCTGTTCGGCGTCACTTTCTTGGGTGAGTTCTTCATAAAGAGCGATGGCGTCATCGAGTTTATCTTCTTTATATAGCATAAGACCTTTGACAACTTTAAAATTGAAGATACCGTCTTTGTTGAGAATATCGGTTTGAATAGTWGCTGCAACTTGTTGGGCCTTTTGGGTGTGGCCCTGAGCGAGTAATTTGTAGGCATAAACAACTTTGATCTCCTCGGGACATTTTGGCAATGAGAGGGCTTTTTCRTATAAACCATAGGCAATATCGAATTGCTTTCTCAAGTAGGCATTGTGAGCATTTTGAGCCAATATATAATGTCTTCTGCGATACCCAAAAAATAGCATACATATTATAATAATGGCGATGGTTAAGCCATAGCCTGCCCAGACGCTTCCCGTTACAATATTGAGTAAATAGCCGAGTAGCATAAATAGACCGGCTAGCAAAAATAGTAAAATAAGACTTCTTTTTTCAGACATAATTTCCTCCTATAAAACGTGATATAGAAATATTTTAGCTCGTTTTTTTTATAAAAGCAATACATGTTAGAAAATTTAAAAATATGGTAATACTATCAAAGAGAGTTTAAATATTTGTATACAAAAATTAGTGAGGCAAATTAGGAGGGATTTTTATTAAAGTATTGATTGCAACAGACACATATAAGCCAACAATAAACGGAGTAGTGACTTCTGTTTTAAATTTGGAAAAAGGGTTAAGAGAGCTGGGGCATGAAGTGAAAGTGGTAACACTGTCTCAAACGGCCCAATCATATTATGAAAATTCTGTGTATTATATAGGATCGATAGATATGAGTCGAATCTACCCAGATGCGAGAGTAAAGACACCGATTGTGAATAGAAAAGAAAGATTGGARATAATAGATTGGCAGCCGGATGTCATTCATACGCAAAGTGAATTTAGTACGTTTTTGATTGCTAGAAAGATTGCAAARAAGCTGGATATTCCGATAATTCATACGTACCATACCAAATACGAAGATTATACGCATTATTTTATAGATCATGCAGAACGAGGCAAAAAGATAGTAACAATAGCGACGCATTATCTGTCCGAGCATGTGAAAGGAATTATTGCACCGACGCGCAAGATTGCAACGTTGCTGGAAGGATATAAAGTGGAATGTGCGACAAGAGTGATTCCGACAGGRATTGAACTGCAGAAATATAAGAGAGTAGTATCGGAGGAAAGTATAGCAAAGCTAAAAGAAAATTTGAAGATTGCCAAAGATAATTTGGTGTTAGTTTCTATAAGCCGAGTGGGCAAAGAGAAGAACATTGCAGAACTAATTCGGTATGTGAAATCGTTTAAAAGAGATAACGTGTCGTTGTTGATAGTGGGAGATGGGCCCGAACGCAAGGCACTACAAAAATTGGTGGGCAGCTTAAACTTAACTGAGCAGATTAAATTTACGGGAATGATACGGCCAAATGAAATAGCCGCGTATTATCAGCTGGGGGATTTGTTTGTGTCCGCATCGACGAGTGAAACACAGGGGTTAACTTATATAGAAGCATTGGCGAACGGAACGCCTATTTTATGTAGAGAAGACGAGTGTTTGGAAGGGCTGGTAGAAGAAGGAGTAACAGGATATTCATTTGTGAGCGAAACAGATTTTCATCAAAAGCTATTGGACTTTATGAATGTTGCAGATAAAGATGAAATGAAAGCGGCCGCAAAGCGTGTTGCAGATAAATATAGTATTTCAAATTTTGCTARAAGTGTGGCTGAGTTTTATAACACCTATGTATAGAGTAGCATGGGTGTTTTTTTGTGTATTATTTATAAATAATGTTTTCATAAAAATGTAAAAACTGAATATATATATTATGGTATGTAAAAAATGTCAAATGAGCGAATAAAAAATGGGATAATTTTCCAAAAAACTATAAAGAAGTGTAGAATGAGTGACGATATATTTTATAAATATATATTTGAAGGAGGATTTTAAAGTGAGAATAGAAAGTAATCAAATTAACCCACAAGAACTACAATCTAGAAATGCACAACAAATTCAGGAGACTCAAAGGCAACGAGAAAATAATCAAGCGCAAGAAACTGCACCGGTGCAGCAAGCCAATGAACCAGCAGCTGTATATGAAAGAGGCAGCCGACCACCAGTAACCGGAATATATCAAAGACCACAGCCAAGAGCGCAACAACAAGCTCAAGCTCAAGCACAAACTAACAGTGCAACAAACCAAGCAGAACAAGCGATGGCTCAGGCACAGAGAACTGCCGCACAAGCGCAACAAGCAACGCAACAAGCTCAGGCAAGAGCAGTAAACGAAGAAGCGGAAGAGGCTCAAACTGAAGAACTAGACGAAGAAGAGATCTCTCAAGAAATTACTGATGAAGTGGCTAAACAGCAAACAGTAGAAGAGCAAGCAGATGTTCCTCGTTCGAGTGAAGAGACTAGAGGATTAAACTCGGATCAGCTTTCGGCATTGAATGATATGTTTGCGTCGCAACAAATGAATATGCTGAATCAAATGGGATCGTTTGCAAATAATCAAGCATCAAACCAAGCATCATCGGCTATGTATGGAGTGTTAAATAGCGCAAGCAGTACGATGAGTAATGCAATGTTAGATAGTTATGCTAGTGTATTTGGAAGCGTTGAAGAGGCAATACCAGGATTGGCCACTACACCAGAAGGAGCAGCGGAGGCTATCGCACCGGGCGGAGCTTATTCTGTTGATAATGTTGCGGACCGTCTATTTACGTTTGCAGAAGAGATGGCCGGAGACGACCTGGAGAAGATGGAAGAGATGCGAGATGCGGTTATGCAAGGATTTGAAGAGGCTGGAATGGACTTAGAAACTGGAGAAGGAATGCCAGGAATCACGAAAGATACATATGACGCGACTATGAAAAAGTTTGAAGACTACTTTAACAAAGCAGCAGACACAGATCCTATTTTACCAAACGAAGATTTTGAGTATCCAGAAGAAGAAGTACAATCAATTTTAGGAATGGCAATGCAGCAATAAATTTTGGAAAATAAAGAAGATAAGGTGGCATCCGAATAATGGAGACATCTTATCTTTTTTTTGTAAAAATTTTTGATATAGTCATTTTATTATGGGTAGCACAATATTCATTGTGGTGCCGACACCTTCTATACTTTTAACAAAAATTTCACCGTCGAGTTTGACAATGAGATTTTGGACTACGCTAAGCCCGATGCCGCTTCCTTCATATTTTTCGCGGCTTTTATCTGCTCTATACATTCGGTCAAAAATGTAATTTTTATCTTTATCACCAATGCCAATGCCTGTGTCTCGCACTGAAATAATAACGCGCTTGAGTTTGATTGCAGTAGTGACTTCTATTTCTCCAAATTCTGTAAATTTGAATGCATTCGATAGTATATTCATCATAATCTGCTTGAAGGCATCGATATCGACATTTACCTGTACGTCTTTGGTGCGATCAATATTGAGTTTGTATGTGAGACCCTTTTCGATAGCTACAATTTTGAAATTGTTGCAAATTTCTTCTAGTTGATGATTGAGTTTATGTGGCTGTATGGCTAATTCTTTCTTATGTTCTTCTACACCCTTTAGTTTATCGAGGTTTTTGAGAAGATTACCAAATCTAACAACTTCTTTGTAGAGAAAGCTAATTTGTTCGTCATCGACAGGATAGATGCCGTCTATCATGGCTTCTAAGTTGCTTTGTAAGATGTGAAGGGGAGTTCTAATTTCATGAGAAATATCRGAAACTAATTTTTTGCGCAATTCATCTTCTTCTTGTAAGCGCTCGGCTAGATTGTTGGTGTTGATGCGAAGCAATTCGATTTCCTTTATGTGGCTAGGTCGTCGATTGCGAACCATATAATCGCCTTTGATAAGAGAGACAGATGTTTGAGAAATTTCATAAATAGGGGTAGAAATTAGCTTAGTTAGATATAGGGAAATAATAACTGCAATCAAGATAGTGATGCTTGCAACRATGATGATGCTTTTGTTGACTTGCTGTTGAAATACCAAATCATCAGAKGACAATATTAAAGAAGGAAAGTATCCCAATCTGATATATGCGATCGTATTGCCAAGATTATCCAAAACCGGCAAATCGGTTTCTTGATAGGCCATTTTTTTGAGAGAAGCGGYATCGATATGAGGCTTGTCATCGTCATTATCGATTGTGGTTATTAGGGTGTTTTTATCAACGCCAATTAGCATGTTTTTGTCGGGATCGAGAACGCTAATTGCGTAGTGCTTAAGGTGTAGTTGTGCCATGATTTCTGAGCGCGCACCATTGACGTTTARATATACACCGTCGTAGTCTGAGGCAATTTCGTTGGCCATAATTTGCCCAACCAACTTAATGTTAGATTCGATATAATCTCGAAAATCGCGAATCATTGTGTTATTAATAAATGAGCTTACCAAAACAACAATAAATAATCCTAATCCGATAAATAATGCAAATGTTTGCTTTCTGAATGAAATCATGTTAATGACCTGTCGAATTTGTAGCCGATGCCRGTTACGGTTTTRATAAATTTWGGACTTTTGGTATCGAGCTCAATTTTTTTGCGAATGTTTTTGATGTGAACATCAATGGTTCTGTCGAAGCCGTCRAAATCGATGCCCATAACAGCATCTATGAGTTGCTCRCGRCTAAAGACTCTGCCGGGAGATTTGGCGAGATGGTATAAAATGTCAAATTCATTGGGTGTGAGAACGATATCTTTGCCATAGGAAATAACCATTCTGGTTTCGGGATAAATCTTGAGATTGCCTTTATCGAATATACATAATTCTTCGTTGTTTTCACGTTCTTTGCGAGTTTTTAGAGCATTAACGCGGGCAACAATTTCGCGAGGGCTTATAGGTTTTACAAGATATTCGTCAGCACCTAAATTAAAGCCTCCCACTTTATTATCTAGAGTACCCTTGGCGCTAATCATAAAAATATATACGTTGGAGATTTCTCGCATTTTTTTGCAGATTTCTTCGCCTTGCATTCCTGGTAACATTAAATCTAATAACACTACATCGATCTTTTCGTCTAAAAATACTTTGAGCCCTTCTTCACCACTATAGCAAGTGAATACTCTATATTTTTCGTTTTCTAAATATTTAGCAACAATATCTGCGACCCTTTTTTCGTCCTCTATTATTAAAATGTTCATAGTTGATCAGCTCCTTTTATTGCTAGTATATCCAAAACTTATGAAGATAAATTAAAAAATGCATGAAAAATTGAAAAAGTCGCCTGCAAGTGAATGCAAACGACTCATTAAGTATTATACGATTAAAATTCCTAATATGGCTCCAACAGCGATGTACACAATAGCATGTTTTTTGAATTTCTCTATTGCAAAAAAGAAAAGTAACCCTAGTAATATGTTGAATACAGTGGCAAGATATGCTGTAGATGCCCCGGTGATTAGATCTTCAATTCCGAATGCGATCATGGCAACAGAAATTCCGGCCGCACCGATGATTCCAGCCGCAACGGGACGTATGCCATAGAACGCTGCTTTTACATATGAGTTAGATTTAAATTTGTGGAATATTTTGGCAACRATTACAATGATGATGATAGAAGGAGTGATAAGCCCAAGAACCGCAATGATGCCTCCCAAAAYGCCGGCAGTAGAGTAACCCATAAAGGTCGCCGCGTTTACCCCCACCGCGCCAGGCGTAGATTCGGCAACAGCGATGATGTTAATTAAATCTTCTTGAGTGATCCAATGATASATATCTATGAGCTCTTCGAGAAATGGAATGGTAGCAAGGCCGCCACCAACAGCAAATAAGCCAATCTTGAAAAACTCTGCATATAATAGAAGTAATAGATTCATTTCTTAGCCACCTCTCTACCGAAAATTAGTCCGCATACTGCGCCGATCACAATTAGTATTATTGGAGATGGTGACCACACTGCCATTACAATTAAGCTTGCAACAAATAGAATTTTTGTGGTTAAATCCAGCAAGGATTTTTTTGAAAGGGCAACAACACCGCTCGCAATTARGGCAACAACAACAATCCTGATTCCAAAAAACGCTTCTTGTATTATACTTTGCTCCATAAATAAGTCAAAGACAGAAGCAATGAGTGTGATAATAACAATGGAAGGAGCCACAACACCCAATGTCGCAACAATGGCACCGATAACTTTGCCTCGTTTGTATCCTATAAATGTGGCAGTGTTTACTGCAATGATGCCGGGTGTCATTTGCCCTATAGCATAGTAATCCAAAACTTCATCTTCTTCTACCCATCCTCTTTTATTTACAAGTTCGGCTTGAATTATTGGCATCATAGCATATCCCCCGCCAAAAGTTAAAGCTCCAATTTTAAAAAATGCAAAAAAAAGATCTAATAATTGTTTCATAATTCCTCCCCATAGACCACATAGTTGTGGCAATTTTTAATTAGAATTATTTTCTACTGATACTATAATCTCTATATTTTGATTATTTTCTAGGCCAATTCTGTATAAATGATATGGCAGCGAAAACATGTTGTATCCGTCTTCTTCGTTAGAAATATATACTGTGGCTTGTTTATCAAATGATGTAGATATAGCGGGTTGATGATCTAGAATATTGAGAAATTGCTCATATACTGAAAGTTCGCTGGTGTGATTGGTGTGTATATCGCCAACGCTAACGCCGGGAGTGAGTGCTAAAAATATGAGCTTCTTTGCGGAATTGATACCAAAACGAATCGAAAAAATTCCGGGACTTTTTAGCTCTTTAACAAGTTTCCTCGTTGTGCGTTCTATTTTGGCGTAGAGAGTTTTTGTTATGTTGGGAGGAATATGGATTAACGTTTTGCCTGTGGAGCCTTCTTCTTCCTCTTCGCAAATTGGATACAATACGATATTCTTTTTATGATCGACAACGGCAGTGATGCTAAGAATTTGGTGGTAGTGCTCCAATTTTTCTAATATAACTATTGAAGTGCGATGCCTGAGAGGTTGCTTTAATTCTTGGAGCCCCTTGGCGTCTTCTATTTCGAACACATCCACATCGGTATCGTTAATTGAATCATTTTGAGAATATAAATAACATTTTAACGGAAACGTTATTTCGGGATTGCTAAGACCCGCAACAGTGGTAATTAGAAAATGCTCTGGAATATCGATTTTTAGACTAGTTGCAAGTGTTAGCTGATTTTTGCGACTAATTAAATAGAGATATGCGTCAAGTGTTGGATAAATAATGACATTTTTTGGTAATTTATTTTTAATGTTTGTAATTAGGTTGGTAATGCAAATTATAGCATCGCATCTAAGTGACAAACGTTCAAGATTTTGTGAATTAAATTCCCCAACTAGGCTATATGTTGCGTAGTCGCTTGAAATATTAAAATTTTCTTGATCGAGTAAAACAGTTTCTATACCTCGCTTTTTTGCTTCTTTGCAAATCATTAAGCTTGTGAGATTTGATCCAATGATACCTATCGTATTAATTTTTTTGTTAGTGTTCATCATAGAATTGCCTTTCTTTAAGTTATTATTAAATTTTAACAAAGATTTGTACAAATTACAAGTAGTTTATTTTTCGCTAAGATACTTTAGAATTGCATCGCACTGTGTATTTATATGTTGCATGGCTAAGTCGGAAGCGAGTGGGACATCATGACTTTGGATGGCCTCTAAAATTTTTCTGTGCTCCGATAAAACGATTGTGCCTTCGCCCTCATATTTTAGATATGCAATTCTATATCGTAAGACTTGCTCTCTAATATTTTGAGACATTTGAATTAAGCGATCGTTTTTTGTGGCACTAAATATAATTTCATGAAACTCGACATCTTTTTGGATCATTTCGTCGATGTTATGCTCAGCAGCAGCAAACTCATATTCTGTGATCACGAGCTGCAGCTTTAAAAAATCGCGCGTATCGGTTCGTTGTGCAGCTAATCCTGCCGCGAGTGATTCTAAGGCGGCACGGACTTCTAAAACATCTTGGATATCTTTGCGTGTGAAGGGGGCAACATATGCGCCTTTGCGAGGAACCATAACGATAAGACCTTCTAATTCTAAACGACGGATGGCTTCGCGGATGGGTGTTCGGCTCACTCCGAGTTTTTCACCAAGTTGAATTTCCATAAGTCTTTGCCCTGGGAGAAGCTCTCCCCAGAGAATTTGATTTCGTATGGTTTGAAAAACAATGTCACGAAGAGGTTGATATTCAAGTTTTTCGTCTTGCATGATTATTTTTCCTTTCTTGTATTTGGTAGATAGGTAGTTGTAACAAAAACTTCTTTTAAATTAAAGCGCGATTTGATGTGTTCACTGGCTAAGATGCAGGTTTCTTTATTATTAAAGACACCAAATACTGTGGGGCCACTGCCGCTCATTAGAGAATTTATCGCACCGCAGGAGAGCATTTCCTGTTTTAGGTTTAAAATTTTGGGGTGGCGTGCTGTAGTCACTGTTTCTAATACGTTATACATATTGTCATAGATCAATTTTTTGTTATGTGTATTGATACCTAATAATATTTTGGCAGTATCTGGATGTTCTTTGATGGAGTCTACGACGATTTCTCGAAAAACAGATTTTGTTGATACATTGACATTAGGTTTTGCGAGCAAAATGTGAGTTTGTGGAATGGGAGGTAAGATTGTTAATTTTTCTCCGATTCCTTCGGCCAGGGCTGTTCCGCGTAATATACAAAAGGGGACATCGGCCCCTACTTGAACGCCAATTGTCATGAGTTCTTTTTTTGTAAGATGAGTTTTGTATAGTTTGTTTAATCCAACTAAGACTGCTGCAGCATCGGCGCTGCCTCCTCCAAGTCCTGCAGAGATGGGGATTCTTTTTAATATATCGATATACGCTCCCCCGTCGGTTGATGTTTCTTTGAAAAATAGTTGAGCTGCTTTGTAGGCAATATTTTTGTGATTGGTAGGAAGCCACATTTTATTTGTTGAAAGTTTAATAGTTGAATCAATTGTTCTTTTTATAATTACAGTATCATGTAAATTGATGCTCTGCATAACCATTAAAAGCTCGTGATAGCCGTTTTCTAGTTTGCCCAAAATGTCGAGTGATATATTTATTTTGGCGAGAGCTTTTAGTCTTATTGTATCCATTATAGCTCCTTTTCTTGTATTAATTTTCATACAATTATACCTCCTCTTTTTCTATTATGTCAATGGGAAGGTTTTTTGTGTGCAGAAAAATAGAGTAAGACTAATTAATTTGGATTTGAAAATATTATTGTTTTAAATATAAAGGTATGCTATAATCGAAATATTATTAAGTATTATTGAATAAATTTTGTGGATCAATTTTGGGAGGGTTTATGAAAGCATTTAAAGACATACCAATTAAGAAAAAGTTGTCGAGAATAATATGGGTATTAAGTTTAGGCATGGGATTTTTGAGTTTATTTTCGATTAACCGATATCAGTTTGTTAGAAACGAAATAGATGATTATATGACCACTACATATGCGGCTCAAAATTCTGCAACAAGCATTTACTTATATATAGAAGCTATCCAAAAAGCTTATTATAGAATAATTTTAGAAGATGATGCGTTCATAGATGCAGAACAAGTAAAAAACATAGAAAGTTTTATGAACCTATTGGAATTAGAAGAAGATGTTATGAATGAGACTTTTATATTAGATGATAGAATGAAAAATGAGTTATTTGGATTAATGCAAGAATTGGAAGAAATTAGTAATAATGTAATAATTGCTGCGACAGATTATAGTGCAGAAGATACTTATGAATACATGAAGCTTACTGTTATTCCTCTTGTAAATGAAATTTTTGAAAGCTTGCAAGATATATTAGAATTAACTCATAGTAAAAATGATGATCTAATGATAAGTATAAAAAATATGATCAATGCTGTAATAGCATTTTTATTTTTGGGATTTTTAGTAGCAACGGCAACGGCAATGAAAGTTTATTTTACAGCTGTTAAAACGATTGTAAATCCTCTTAATAGCATGACTGAAGTGGCTAGGCAAATGGCTCAAGGAAATCTACATCATGATATTACATATACTTCTGAAGATGAAGTGGGTGCTCTGGCGGATGCTATGAAAAATATGACTACAATGTTATTTGGGTATATTACAAAAATAGATAAAGCACTTCAAGCTGTGAAGTCTGGCGATATGACGCAACCAATCAAAAACGAGTTTAAAGGAGACTTTAATAAAATCAAGGAAAATATTAATATTGTTGTAGAAACGCTAAATACAACTTTGTTACAAATTTCACAATCGTCTAAGCAGGTAGAGGAAAAAGCTGGCGTATCTTCTGAAGAGGCGATAACTTTAACTAATTGCGCAGCAACACAGGCTGATACCATGAAAAACTTTGCAGAACAAATGAGAAATCTCTACGATCGAATTATGCATAACATTAAGGTTACCAATGAGTCGAATGTACTGGGAGTTAAATTAAAGACTACGGCGACAGATGCGATGGAAGAAATAGGATTGTTGCTAAAGGGGATGGAAGAGATTGTTGCAGCGATTTCGAATGTAGCTAGTTTTATTAGCGTAATCAATAATATTGCGACGCAAACCAACTTGCTTGCGTTGAACGCATCAATAGAGGCGGCGCGTGCTGGAGAGTCGGGAAAAGGATTTACAGTTGTTGCGCAAAATATACGTGAACTGGCTGTTAGAAGCTCGGCTCAGGTTAAGGAAATAGAAGAGGTGATAACAAGCTGTGTAGAAAGCGCGACTTCTGGAAGCAAGATTGCCCATTCGGCGTCGGAAGCATTTAAACAAATTTTGAACCAAATTTCTAGAGCAACAGAGCTAAATGAAGATTTAATAGAAGGTTCGAATGCGCAAAATGAAGTATTAAAATTTATTACGAAGGACCTAAAACAAATTTCGGCAAGTACCAAAGAAACAAAAGAATCAGCAGATGTTACATCGCAATTGAGTAATGATCTATTAACTGAGTCAAAAATATTGGGAACTTTGATGGAAGATTTTAAAATTAATTAATGAGAAGAGGCTGTTTTGGTATATAATACTGAAGCAGCTTTTTTTATTGCATAGAATTTGCAACTCAAATGCAATTTGTATTGCTTTTTTGATGATAAACTGATAATATAAACTGATGTCTAAATATACACTATGGGAGGAATTAAATTGAACAAGCATTTTAAGAAAGTATTGATTTGCGCAGGAGTCGCAGTTGGCTTGTGTGGTTGTAGCGGAGGAATGAAAGATACATTGACGCTGGGGTGTAGTAATTTTTCGAATTCATTGGACCCTAGTGCATCTCCAAACTCGGCTTGGGGAACTGCTAGATATGGAATAGGAGAAGGACTTTTTAGATTTGATGACACGATGAATGCACAGCCATATTTATGTGATACATATGAAGTGAATGATGAAAAAACTGTTTGGAAGTTTCATATTAGGGATGGAGTAAAATTTTCAAATGGGAAAGAGTTAACCGCGGCGGCAGTAGTGGCAAGTTTTGAATATTTATATGAGCAAGAACGCAATTATAAAGGCACCAATAAGCCGAGCCAATATTTGGAATATACAGACATTGCTGCAGACGATGCGACAAATGTGGTAACGATAGTAACAAAGCAACCATATGCAGATCTTACAAAAGTACTATCACACGTGAACTATATAATTTTGGATACAGAAAGCGATATGGCACTGGCGCCAGTGGGGACTGGACCATATAAAGTTGTGAATAATGAAGTAAGCGTATCTATGGAATTAGAGAGAAATGAACATTATTGGAATGGCGAGGTGCCGTTTGAGAAACTAAATATAATTTATATGGAAGATAGTACGATAAAATCGTTTGCACTACAAGCCAAAGATGTGGACATAGTAGATAGCATTACAACAGCACACGATTTGAAAATGTTGAGAGAGTCTGAAGATTTTAATGTGGCAGAAACAGTGAGTACAAGGACGGCATTTTCGTATATAAACCATGATGGGGTGTTGGGAAATGACACATTACGAGAAGCAGTTTTGCTGGCGGTAGATGATGAAACTATAGCAGAAGTAACATTAGGCGGCGTATATACGGCAGGATGTGCAGTGCTTCCATTAACTCTAGATTATGGATATAACGAATTAATAGACAAAACGCCATTTAATGTAGAGTTGGCAAAAGCAAAATTGGACGAGGCGGGAATAATAGATACAGATGGAGATGGGATTAGAGAATTGGATGGTGAAAATATAAGCATAGATTATATAAGTTACGTGATGAAAAGCTTGGATGTAGTTGCCGAAGCAGTAGCAGCAAATCTAAATGACATAGGAATAGATGTAAAGCTGCGAGTATTGGATTCTGATACGCACTGGAACATGGTAGCAAACAGAGAATTTGATTTAGCGATAAATAGTTGGCTGACAGTTCCAGTAGGAGATCCGGTGGGATTTTTAAAAAATTGGTATGGCAAGAGCGATATAAATTATAGTGGTTATCAAAATAATGAGTACGATATTTTATATGAGGCATTGTTAGAAGAAATAGATATAATGCATCAAAAAACTTTAATCCAAAGATTGCAGCAAATATTGATTGACGATTCGGCAACGATGGTGAATGGATACTATGAAAGTAATTTATCAAGCAACGCAAAAATAGAAGGTGTGACCATGCCGATGTCAGAAAGTTTTTGGATTACAGCAGATATTAAACCAGCAGAAAATTAAAAAATGTATTTGGAGTCTCGGTTTTATAAAGGATCGAGACTTTTTGCCATGAATTGGAGTGAATATTTTTTTAAGAATTTTCAAAAAACTATTGACAGGAGGTTTTTTGTATGATAAAGTATCAAATGTAGTTAGCACTCGCATCAAATGAGTGCTAACAAAAAACTAAAGATGGGAGGCGCAACAGGATGAAGGAAAGAAAGATTCGCATTCTGGAGGCGATTATTCAAGACTATATACAAACAGGCGCACCAGTTGGATCTAGAACACTCTCTAAAAAGTATGATTTAAAACTTAGTTCAGCAACGATAAGAAATGAAATGTCTGACTTAGAAGAGCTTGGTCTAATAACTCAACCTCATGCCTCTGCAGGTCGTATCCCATCAGATAAAGGATATAGGCTTTATGTAGATAGCCTTATGGGCAAGGAGGACTTGAGCCCCGAGCTTAGTAATGTTATCGGAAAAATGTTGCACGACAAAATAAATAATATAGACTCTTTAATAGAAGAGACGGCAAAATTAGTTGCATTAACAACAAACTACGCAACTATTGCGAGCACTTTTTCTATGAATGAGCCAATTGTTAAGAAGGTTCAGATTATGCCGTTAGAGCCCAAAACTATTGCGTGTATCGTTATAACTGATTCAAATTTATTGAAGCATCAGTTGATATTAGCGGATATCGAGGTAACGGACCTATTGGCAAATCAGTTAACAGCAATCTTAAATAAAATCATTGTTGGAATGACTGCAATGAACTTACGACAGTGCAATCTTGATATGATAGACCAAACGTATAAGCCCCTAGTTATAAAAATTATAAATACAGTTATTCAAATATTATCTGAAAAAGATTATAGTCATGTGTTTTCTAGAGGAACTACAAATATATTGGAGTTTCAGGAGTTTAATGATATGCAAAAAGCCAGAGAGCTGTTGGAGCTATTAGATAAGAAACCGTATCTAACTAGTTTGCTATCAAAAAGCGCTACTAATACTGTAAATATCAGTATTGGAGAAGAAAACAACTTGGAGCCTATGAAAGAATGCAGCGTTATAACAACGACGTATAAAGTGGGCGAATGTACTTTGGGTTCTATAGGAATAATTGGACCAAAGCGAATGAACTATAGTCAGGTGGTAAGTTTATTAGAACAAATTTCGACTCAACTTACAAAGATGTTTGGAAAAGACTTTATATAGGAAGGAATTTTTATGAAGAAGAAGCAAAGAGAGACTGCAGAAGTTGCAGAAGAGCAAGTAGAATCAGCGATCGAAGAGACAGAAGCTGAAGAAATTGAGGCAGAAGTTGAAGAGGCGGTTGAGGAAGCAGAAGTGGTTGATAGCAAAGACCAAAATTTGGAAAGACTTCAACGTCTAATGGCTGAATTTGATAATTATAGAAAAAGAACCGAGAAGGAAAAGTCTACTGTTTATGATATGGCAGTGAGCTCGATAGTAACCGATCTGCTAGGAACAGTTGATAACTTTGAGAGAGCCTTAAAGCAAGAATGTAGTGACAAGGAATTTTTTGATGGCGTTTCTATGATTTATAAGCAATTGATTGGAGCCATAGATAAAATTGGGGTTAAGGTTATTGAAACTGAAGGAAAAGARTTTGATCCCAAATATCATAATGCAATTTTTCATGTTGAAGATGAGAACTTGCCTAAAAATTTCATAGTAGAAGAATTACAAAGAGGCTATACTTTTAAGGATAAAGTGCTTAGACACAGTTTAGTTAAAGTGGCAAATTAAATTTTAGTTTGGAAGTATACTATAACTAAAAAATGGTAATAATCTACTCGTAAACTAATAGAAAATAATAATTTATCATATAAAACATTTGGAGGGAATTTATAATGAGTAAAATAATCGGAATCGACTTAGGAACAACAAATTCATGTGTATCAGTTATGGAGGGTGGTAAGCCTGTAGTTATTGTTAATGCAGATGGAGGTAGAACAACTCCTTCAGTTGTTGCATTTACAAAAGATGGTGAGAGACTAGTTGGAGATACGGCAAAGCGTCAAGCAATCACAAATCACGACAGAACAATTGCATCAATCAAACGTTATATGGGAACAAACCACAAAGTTACTATAGATGGTAAAGCTTATTCACCTCAAGAAATTTCAGCTGTTACTCTTCAAAAATTAAAAGCAGATGCAGAGAGTCATTTGGGTGAAAAAATTACTAAGGCAGTTATTACTGTTCCTGCATATTTTACAGATGCGCAACGTCAGGCAACAAAAGATGCCGGCAGAATTGCGGGGCTAGAGGTTGAGAGAATTATAAACGAGCCAACAGCTGCAGCGCTTGCGTATGGCCTAGAAAATGAGCAAGAACAAAAGATTGTGGTTTATGATTTGGGAGGCGGTACTTTTGACGTTTCGATTATAGAAATTGGAGACGGCGTTATCGAAGTATTGGCAACAAGCGGAGACAATCGTCTTGGTGGAGATGACTTTGACCAACGTGTAATTAAGTATTTAGTTGATGAGTTTAAAAAAGTAAATGGAACCGACTTATCTAACGACAAAATGGCAATGCAACGTATAAAAGAAGCCGCAGAACAAGCTAAGAAAGAACTTTCTACAAAAACTACAACTCAAGTACTAATACCGTTTATCACATCTGCAGGTCAAAATTTAGATGTAACACTTTCTCGTGCAAAGTTTGATGAATTAACTCACGATCTTGTTGAAAAAACTATTGGACCAGTAAGAAATGCATTAAAAGATGCGGATCTTAGCGCATCAGAGATTGACAAAGTCTTGCTAGTGGGTGGGTCAACTCGTATCCCAGCAGTACAAGAAGCCGTAAAGAAAATTATAGGTAAAGAGCCATTTAAAGGAATCAACCCAGATGAGTGCGTTGCAATTGGTGCGGCAATTCAGGGTGGAAAGCTTGCTGGAGACGCAGGTGCGGGAGACATTCTTCTATTAGATGTAACACCGCTAACACTAGGAATCGAAACATTAGGAGGCGTGGCGACACCATTAATTCAAAGAAATACAACAATTCCTACTAAGAAGAGCCAGGTGTTCTCAACAGCTGCAGATAATCAAACAGCCGTTGATATTCATGTAGTTCAGGGCGAGCGTCCAATGGCTAATGATAATAAAACTTTGGGTAACTTTAAACTAGATGGAATCTTACCGGCACGTCGTGGAACTCCACAAATCGAAGTAACATTCGATATCGATGCAAATGGAATTGTTAAGGTTGCGGCAAAAGATCTAGGAACAGGAAAAGAACAGCATATCACAATTACTGCAAGTACCAATCTTTCAGAAGACGAAATCAACAGAGCTGTGGAAGAAGCGGAGAGAAATGCAGAATCAGATAAAAAACGAAAAGAAGCAATTGATGCGAAAAATGAAGCAGATAGCATGATCTTTCAAACTGAAAAAGTAATTAATGAAAGTGCTGATAAAATTGATCCGGCTGATAAGGCAGATCTGGATGTGAAACTTGAAGAACTTAAAAAATTAAATGACTCAATTGACATGGCAAATGTAAATGATTCTCAAATTGAGGCACTTAAAACTGCAAAAGACGAGCTCACTCAGATTTTCTATGCAATCTCAGAAAAAATGTATGCGCAACACGAGCCACAAGGTGGTCCTGAAGATTATGCGGGTGCGGATATGAGCGGAAATCCAAACGATGATGTAATCGATGCAGACTTCAAAGAAGAATAACAACTTTACAAAGTCAAAGGGCACTCCTCTTTGGCTTTTAATGCGTTAAAATAAAAAATAATTTAATGGTGGTGAAGTATGGCAACAAAAAAAGATTATTATGATGTGCTTGGTGTGAATAAAAGTTCAACAGAAGCAGAAATTAAAAAAGCATATAGAAAGGTAGCGAAAAAGTATCATCCAGATACTAATCCAGACAACGCAGAAGCGGAGTCAAAGTTTAAGGAAGCTTCAGAAGCRTATGAAGTTTTGAGTGATTCTGATAAAAAAGCTGCCTATGATAGGTTTGGACATAGCGCGTTTGAACAAGGTGCGGGCGGCGGAGCTGGCGGAGGCGGTTTTGGTGGCTTTGGMGATTTTGGCGGCTTTAGTAGTAGTGGCTTTAGCAGTGGTGGGTTCGACTTCGAAGATCTTTTTGGAGACTTATTTGGYGGAGGTAGTAGGCGTTCGTCTAGGCGTGGGCCAAAACCTGGTGCAGATATCGAGCAAACAATTCAGATTACATTTGCGGAAGCTGCTTTTGGAGTGGATAAAGAGATTACAGTGCAAACTTCTGAAACTTGCCCTACCTGTAAAGGAAGCAAAGCGAAGCCAGGAACTCATGCGGAAACTTGCTCGAAGTGTAATGGTACGGGTCAAATCAAAATTACTCAAAGAACGATTCTTGGAAATATGCAAACTACATCAACTTGTGACGTTTGTAGAGGAGAAGGTAAGGTTATTAAGGAGAAGTGTACTACTTGTCGTGGAACAGGTAAAGTTAAGGTATCTAAAAAAGTTACTGTGAACATACCTCCGGGTATTGATACCGGCCAGACTTTGCGTGTAAATGGAAAAGGAGAAGCTGGAGATATTGGGGCACCAGACGGTGATTTATTGCTGACAATATATATTAAGGCACATGAGATATTTAAGCGAGACGGAAATAGTGTAAACATGAGAATGCCGATTAGTTTTAAGCAAGCAGCGCTGGGAGCCGAGGTTTCGGTGCCAACTCTCGATGGAAATGTAAAGCTAGATATTAAGGAAGGAACTCAGACGGGAACCAAGTTTAGACTGCAAGGAAAAGGAATTCCAAGCTTGAGAAATCCAAAGGTACGAGGGGATCAATATGTAGAAGTGTATGTAGAGGTGCCTAAAAATCTTTCGGCAACGCAAAAGGAATTGCTCGAAAAGTTTGATTCTAATACAAAGGATAGCCATCAGCCAGAACAAACAAAGTTTAAGCAAAGGTTAGAAAGATTGTTTAAGAAATGAAGTAAAAAATGATTTTTGGAGAAACGAGAGGGCAGATATGGGGCTCCCTCGTAATTTTTTTGTTAGGAGAAATAGCATATGGATTGTATAGAATTTAAGATAGAAACAACAACTGCAGCGGTGGAAGCGATCAGTTATTTTATTGCAGATACATTGGAGGGCGGAGTGGAGATTTGCGATCCCAAAGATGCCATAAATCAGGACAAGACCCAAACTTGGTATGATTTTATTGATGAAAGTTTACTAGATGCTGACATGAATACAGTTTTTGTGAAAGCATATTTTAATAAAGGAATAAATATAGAAGAATATAAGGAAAAAATTTCAGCTGAGTTAGAACATATAAAAGAGTTTTTGGATGTTGGCGCCGCGCAAATTATTGTGAGCGAAATTCCAGAAGAAAAATGGGCAAACGAGTGGAAGAAGTATTATAAGACTTTTAACATTACAGATAAAATAGTGATCAAACCATCGTGGTTGGCATATGATGTTGCAGGCGATGAAATTGTGATAGAAATGGATCCGGGAATGGCATTTGGCTCGGGCACTCATGAAACTACATCGATGTGTGTTCAGTTATTAGAAAAATATCTAAAAAAAAGCAATAGAGTACTGGATGTAGGCACTGGTAGTGGAATTCTCGGAATTGTTGCCGCAAAACTTGGGGCATCAGTTTTGGGAGTGGATATCGATCCGATGTCGGTTAAAGTTGCTATAGAAAATGTCGCGATCAATGGTGTTGCAGATGATATGGCGGTTGTGCAAGGAGATTTGCTGGAAGTCGTTGCGGAAAAGGCAGATATTGTCATTTCGAATATAATAGCAGATGTGATAATTGTATTGGCAGCGCAGGTAAGGCAAGTGTTGAAACCGGGTGGAGTGTGGATTGCTTCCGGAATTATTGATACGAAAAAAGCAGCGGTGCTGAAGGCAGTTGAAAAGCATGGCTGGGAGGTTGTAGAAGTAACAGAAAAAAATGAATGGGTTGCGTTGGCAATGCGTGATGTTAATGCCTAAATATTTTGTAGATAAGTCTAATATAAAAGATGCGACGATCGTGATAGAAGATAGAAATTTTCATCATATTAAAAATGTTATGCGAGCCAAGATAGGTGATCAATTGCTTGTGGGTGATAAAGAAAACGGAATGTACAAATGTTTTGTTGCAGAGATTTCGGCAAATTTTATTACGGCAAATATAGTGGAGGTCTTTGCGGCAGATACCGAGCCTGCAGTAGATATAGTATTGTTTGCGCCTCTTATTAAAGGAGACAAGATGGAATGGGTTATTCAAAAAGCAGTGGAAATCGGGATCGCGAAGATTATACCGATATATACGCAACATTGCGTGGTGAAGCTGGAGTCTGAGAAGAAGATTGCCTCGAAAGTTGAAAGGTGGAACAAAATAGCGGAGTCGGCAGCAAAGCAGTCGGGGCGTGGCATAACCGTCGCGGTGGCAGAACCAATGAAATTTGCTGATGCGATGGAGTTTGCTGATGCCGCGCTGGATGCTATTGCAATACCATATGAAAAAGAAGATACGCAAACATTTAAGAAAATGCTAAGAGAAAATCAGTTTACAAGCCTGGGGATTTTTGTTGGGCCAGAGGGAGGGTTTGCAGCAGAAGAGATTGCTATTGCAGAAAAATTCGGAGCAATGGTAGTCACGTTGGGTAAAAGAATTTTGAGAAGTGAGACAGCTAGTATTGTGGCCACCGCGCTAGCTGTCCATGAAACTAATAATTGAGTTGCGCCTTCTTCGGAAGGTTTTTTCTATAAATRACTTTATTTTTGATTTGTTTTAGAGTATAATCTAAGAAAATAATATTTAAAAGGAGTAGCTGATGATACACAAATTTAAGTTTGATGGGCTTAATATTGTAATGGATATAAATAGTGGCGCAATTCATGTTGTTGATGATATTGTTTATGATCTTGTTTTAGAAATACCAAAATTAACCGCTGATGAAATTACGGTTAAGTATGCAGCGATTTATGACGAAAAATATATAAGAGAGGCGATAGATGAGATCAACGAATTAATATCCGAACAAATTCTTTATACCGAGGATACATACGAAAATTTGATTCCAGCTTTTCTTGATAGAAAGCCAATTGTTAAAGCGCTTTGTCTTCATGTTGCCCATGACTGCAATTTAGGCTGCAAATATTGCTTTGCAGGAGAAGGGGAGTATCATGGTCCTAGAGGGCTAATGAGCGTTGAAGTTGGAAAGCGTGCTATTGACTTTTTGATTGAGAGCTCTGGAGTTCGTACTAATTTGGAGGTAGATTTTTTTGGTGGAGAACCGCTGATGAATTTTAAGGTAGTTCGTGAATTGGTTGACTACGCAAACTCTCGTGCAGAACAAACAAATAAGAAATTTAGATTTACTCTTACTACTAATGGGGTGTTATTAAATGATCAGATAATCGATTTTCTCAATGAATATATGGATAATGTGGTTTTGAGCCTCGATGGAAGGCCAGAAATTAATGATCAGATGCGTCCCACCGCAAATGGCAAGGGCAGCTACGATATTATTTTACCAAAATTTAAAAAGCTTGTAGAAAAAAGAGGTGGCAAAAAATATTATATCCGCGGAACATTTACTCACAAAAACCTAGATTTTGCAAAGGATGTGTTGCATATAGCAGAGTTGGGGTTTAATGAAGTTTCTGTGGAGCCTGTTGTTGCACCTAAAAGTAAAGATTATGCGATCAAAGAAGATGATATTGCGTTATTGTGCCAAGAATATGAAATATTAGCAAAAGAAATGCTGAAAAGATATAAACAAGACGGGGAGGTTTTTAATTTCTTTCATTTTAATATAGATCTTACGGGAGGTCCCTGTGTATATAAACGCTTGTCTGGCTGCGGGTCTGGAACAGAGTATTTGGCTGTGACGCCAGAAGGAAATCTATATCCGTGTCATCAGTTTGTGGGTATAGATGAATTTGCGATGGGCAATGTTTGGGACGGAGTGACTAATCTTGATCGCAGAAGTGAGTTTGGATCTTGTAATGTTTATCAAAAAGATGAATGTAAAAAATGTTTTGCAAAATTTTTCTGTAGTGGAGGGTGCGCGGCAAATTCATACAACTTCAATGGCAATATATTGGGGACATATGAGATTGGCTGCCAACTACAAAAAAGTCGCCTCGAAAATGCAATAGGGTTAATTGCAAGCAAACAACAATAGTACCTTGACGAAGCTCTTATAATTAAAAGGTAATGATACTTTATTTAAGGCAAACTACAAAAGAAAGAGAGGATAGTGAGGAGCGATATCCTTGCTGAAAAAATTATGAAATCTATTTTAAAAATAGTAGGCGTAGTTTTTGCAATTATCATAACTGTCTATCTGGCATATTTTGGATTGGGTGAAAGAAATGTATTTTCTTATAATCACATAAACCTGGGATTAGACTTGCGTGGTGGGGTTAGTATTGTTTATGAAGTAGAAGGAGAAACGCCACAAGCATCAGATATGGCAGCAGCAGTTGCGATGATTCAAGTTCGACTCGATAGAGAAAATTATACTGAAGCAGAAGTTGCAATAGAAGGTGATAGGCGAATTCGTGTTAATATTCCTGGAGTAGAAGATCCGCAAGAAGCAATTAACAGCATCGGAGCAACAGCGTTACTCACATTCGAAGATGAAAATGGCAATGTCGTTTTAGAAGGAAAAAATATCAAGAGCGCGGTATTTCAACTCGCTGATATGGGAATGGGAAATGAAGCCGTTGTTGCAATTAAATTAGATGATATAGGAACAGAAGCGTTTAAAAAAGCTACTGAAGAAAACATCGGAAAGCCTATTATAATTAAATTGGATGGAGAAATTATCAGTGCGCCAACAGTAAACGAAGCTATTAGAAACGGTGAGTCTGTGATTTCGGGATCATTTACAGAGCAGTCAGCAGCTCAGCTAGCAGATCGTATAGAAGCTGGTTCGTTGCCGTTTGCGTTAATTCCGGTATCATCAAGTGGYGTAGGCGCAAAGCTAGGTATGGACGCATTTAACTCAAGTTTACAAGCTGCGGTAGTGGGATTCATTATAGTACTTATCTTTATGGCTTGTGTATATAGATTGAGTGGCATTGTTGCAGATATCGCTCTTACGCTATATGTGTCTTTGGTTGTTATTATATTAAGTTTGATAGAAGCCACGTTGACATTGCCAGGTATTGCGGGAATTATTTTGTCGATTGGTATGGCAGTGGATGCAAATGTTATCATATTTACAAGAATTAAAGAAGAAATTAATTCTGGAAAAACAGTGCGCTCTGCAGTAGACAGCGGATTTAATAAGGCATTGAGTGGAATTGTTGATGGGAATGTTACGACTTTGATAGCGGCGTTTGTTTTATATATGCTAGGATCTGGAATTATAAAAAGCTTTGCAACAACGCTAGGTATTGGTATCGTACTTTCTATGTTTACAGCTCTTGTCGTTACAAGAATTTTGCTTAGATCATTTGTTGCAGCAGGATTACAAAATCCAGTGTTATATGGAGGAACAAAGCGATGAACTATATACAAAATCGAAAAATCTTTTTTTCAATTTCCTTGATATTGATCGCGATATGCTTTGCGGCTATGGGTATAAATTATGTTAGTGGTAGAGGTTTGTTAAACTATGATATCGAGTTTAGTGGTGGTTCTATTTTGCATTTAGACCTTATGACAGATTTTAATGTAGAAACAGAAATTATGCCACTGGTGATAGAATATTTGGGAGATGATTCAGCGGTAATTCAGTTGGTTCCAGATACGCATCAAATAATGATTACAACTAAGACTACAGATGCGACAATGAGAACAGAATTTGTAAAACAGGTACAGAAAGAATTAAACCTAACAGAAAATATTATTTTGGCGGAAGATTCTGTATCACCAACAATTAGTACAGAGCTTCAAGCAAATGCCATGTATGCGATTGTGTTGGGATCAATTTTGATGTTAATATATATTTGGGTGCGTTTTAAAGACTTTAAATTTGGAGCTGCAGCAGTTGTGGCGCTAGTCCATGATGTTTTGATTATGTTATTCGTGTATGCAGTCTTTAGAGTGCCTATTAATAATTCGTTTATAGCGGCAATTCTTACAATTATAGGGTATTCTATCAACGATACAATAATAGTTTTTGATAGAATAAGAGAAAATAGAAGAGTAATTGGTGGYTCAGACGAAGAGGTAATAAATAAAAGTATCAGCCAAACTTTGACACGTTCGATAAATACTTCGATAACAACATTGATAATGGTGGCATTGTTAAACATTTGCGGTACTGCATCTGTTAGAGARTTTGCATTTCCATTGGTAATAGGTGTTATTTCTGGAACGTATTCTTCTATATTTATAGCAAGCCCGGTTTGGTTTGAAATGAGAAAAATTGCAAAGCGAATGAGAAAAAAAGCAACAACATAATAATTTGGAGGACCGAATGTTTAAGAAAATTTTATTAGGTGCATTTGGGGCGATTGTTATTGGAGTAGGTGTGGCGGGTTATATACGGATTAGGCCTGCCACCACTAAGATTGACCCCATTACTTATTTTGGTGAATTTTCGCCGGAATATACAAATATGACTTTTGAAGATGCAAGAATAGATTTATTTGAACCTGCAATCATAAAGAATGGCAAGATTTTTGTGTCTAGTGAATTTGCAAATAAATATGTAGATGACACAGTATTTTATGATCCTAGGGAAGATATTTTAACAGTTACAACGTTAAATGATGTGGCGCGTTATAATATARAYGAAGAAAATGAGGATTTCTTGTTTGAGCAAAATGAAATTTGTTATATATTAGATACATTTTTGGAAGAGAGATTTCCGATTGATTTTGTATTAGGCGAAGATGGCAGAGTGGTTATTGCAAAAGATTTATCTACCGAAAAACAATTAGGAAAAATCACAAAGCGTACCGGAGCTGCAGTGAGAACTCATGCAGACAAAAAACGCTTTATTTTGGACGAAGCAGTATATAAAAGTGAAGTAGAAATATATGGGGAGCTTCTTGATTATTATAGAGTTAGAGAYGAAAATGGATTTATAGGATACGTAAAAAAAAGATATATAGAACTCACAGGCGTTAGTGAAACTAAAGATAAAAAGGTTTATGAGCCACATAAAGTTGATCTATTGGATGAGAAAGTGAGACTTGCTTGGGATCAAATGACGGTTTTGGCGGTCAATAATTTTGATCATCCTAGATACAATAATATTCAGGATTTGAATGTACTAGCACCGACTTGGTTTGACTTTAAAGATGRAAATGGAAATCTAAATAGCAGAGCATCTCATGGATATATTAAAGCCGCAAAGGCAGAAGGTATAGAAGTGTGGGCATTATTAAGTCACAATTTTTCAAATCCAGAATTTACATCAAAAATATTAAACAGCACAACCAAACGCCAGCGTGTGATTGACCAACTTGTTRAATATTCATTAGAATATAATTTGGATGGCATAAATATAGATATAGAGAACGTTACTCAAAGTACCAGCGAAGAATGGGTTCAATTTATGAGAGAATTATATCCTCAACTGGGAGAAATCGGAGTTTGTGTATCAGTTGATGTATATATTCCGTCAGAATGGTCAAAATTTTATATGAGAGACAAAATTGCACAGGTTGTAGATTACTTTATTGTAATGGCATACGATGAACATTGGTCGGGATCTGATATAGCAGGGCCAGTCGCTTCTATTGACTGGGTCGAAGAAGGATTGAAGCTAAATTTAGACGAAGTACCAAATGATAAATTGGTTTTGGGTATTCCGTTTTTTAATAGAATATGGGCAGAAAATGGGGACGTTCTGGAAACCCGAGCAATTAGCATGTACGAAGCCAATAGCAGAATAAAGAATGCAGGAGCAAAGCCTACTTATGATGATCTGACAAAACTGAATTATGCAGAATTTGAACAAGATAATAAACTGTACAAAATTTGGTTGGAAGACAAAGACGCAATTAGTAAACGTATAGATCTTATAGAAAAATATGACTTAGCAGGCTATGCGGCTTGGAAATTGGGACTGGAAACTAGCGATGTATGGGCAGAATTATCCAAAATGAGCAAGTGAGTGTAGACAATAAAATTGAGGTGAGAAGATTTTGAATTTTACGAAAACAACGTTTGTTACTTTTTGCTTAGTATTTTTAGTGGCATTCTGTGGATTTTATAAATTCCAGTTGAACGATGATGCAATTACGCAAAATGTTCCGATAGAAGAAACACCTAGTACTGCAGAAAAAATTTTGAATACTCATAGCGTTCCAACAATGAGTGAAATAGATATAAATTTGGATGCGCCGCTACAAGCCGAAGTTCCAGAAGAACCAAAAGAAGTTATTGCAATCGACCCAGGGCATGGAGGATATGACCCTGGGAAAGTTGGATCTTGTAATAATTATGAAAAAGATATAAATCTCAAAATTGCTCTAAAGTTGAGAGACTTTTTAGAAGAGCACAAATATAAAATCGTCCTTACTAGAAGCGAGGACAAAGATCTGGATAGTTTTGATGATAAATTTCACAAACGCGAGGATATGCAAGCAAGGATTAAAACTATTAACGAAAGTGGCGCTGCAATAGTTGTGAGCATCCACCAAAATGCTTTTGCGCAAGAGAAAGCGAAAGGTGCACAAGTGTTTTATTTTAACGATGAAAGTCTGGGAAAAAATCTTGCAGCATCTGTAAAAAATAGCATAAAAGAAATGGCAGACCCAGATAATATAAGAGAAATTAAGCATTCCGAAGAATATTATATATTGAAGAAGAGTAATGTGCCAGGAATTATTGTAGAATGTGGATTTCTTACCAACCCTGAAGAAGAAGCGAAGTTGCTAAGTAATGAGTATCAAACTAAAATGGCACAAGCAATTGGAACCGGTATTATTAATTTTCTAGAAAGTGTATCAGCTGAACAAGCAACAAATTAAGACGATTAGAAAATATAGTAAAAGAGGGGGACCTGACATCTTTGCACCGTCAGYAAACCCTTTTTTTCGTTTAAGGAGAAATTAAATTATTATGGCAAAGTTAAAGAAAGTGCATGTGTGTCAATCATGCGGATATGAATCTGCAAAGTGGATGGGAAAGTGTCCGAGTTGCAACGAATGGGGTTCTCTAGTAGAAGAGAATGTGGAGGAAGTTAGAAAGACAGGAGGAACAAAAAATATTCCGATGAAGCTTGCAGAGATAAAGCTAACTACGGAAGATAGAACAACTACAGGCATAGCGGAGCTGGATCGAGTTCTAGGAGGAGGCATAGTGAAGGGGTCGTTGGTGCTGGTGGGAGGTGATCCAGGAATTGGAAAATCGACCCTATTGCTACAAATATGCCAAACATTGGGAGAGTTAGGAAATGCTGTGTTGTATGTTTCGGGAGAAGAATCGTGTACACAGATAAAATTGCGTGCCGAAAGACTGCGAGTGACGACTAGTAAYCTATCGTTGGTGAGCGAAACAACCATTGCGAGTGTTCGTGAGCATATACAAACCGTTAAGCCAGATTTGGTGATTATAGACTCGATCCAAACCATGTATGATGAAGAGGTGGGTTCGGCACCAGGAAGCGTGTCGCAGGTAAGACAGGTAACGCATGCATTGATGAACATTGCAAAGGGAAAGGATATCACAATTTTGATTGTGGGGCATGTAACAAAAGAAGGAACACTTGCAGGGCCCAGAGTGTTAGAACATATGGTAGATACGGTGCTGTATTTTGAAGGAGAGCGACATGCGGCATTTAGAATCTTGAGAGCTGTAAAGAATAGATTTGGATCCACAAATGAAATTGGGGTATTTGAGATGGTTGATAAGGGGCTG
>NZ_ABEQ01000040.3 GCF_000171335.1 Candidatus Epulonipiscium viviparus | reverse complement strand
CACCGCAGCAGACGGAACGATTATTTTTCAGCCAAATGACAACCCCACCAATACCGGACTTATCGTATATCCCGGAGCATTGGTCGAGCCCGAAGCATACACCTATTACGCCAGCRCCATTGCCTCGCATGGATATTTGGTCGCTCTCTTAARTGTTAATATGCACCTATCGTTGTTTGATACTAATAAGGCAGCAGAAGTCATGGCGCAGTTCCCAGATATGCACTGGTATGTTGCTGGACACTCTATGGGTGGTGTCAGTGCAGCTTCATTTGCCAAAGACCATCACGATCAGCTCGCCGGACTAATTTTACTTGCTTCATATCCCGACCCACGCGACAATCTATCTAATGTTGATATACCGGTTATTAGCATTTATGCCGATCTAGATGGCCTTACAACGCTCGAGAACATTGCAGACAGTAGACCATACCTTCCCGATGATACTATCTTTAAAAAAATAGCCGGCGGAAATCATGCGCAGTTTGGACTCTACGGCTCGCAAACCGGAGATCTAGATTCAACAATATCTCCAATAGCCCAGCAAGATCAAATCATTGCTGCCACGCTTGAATTTATTGCAAATACAAATTAATACTTAAGGAGAATTTTTATGGATGAAATGGATGAATTTAATGAACTTTTGCAAGGAATGCGCGAAGAGCTTAAGGATGCTAGCGACGATGTACTCAAGTTTGCCATAAATTCATTAAGCACGCTTTTTGAAAACGATGCCGATATAGCAAACCTCTTAGAAATAGACCTAGAACGACTATCTCAAATTCGATGCTCCGGCACTGATGGTCCGCCAAATAATTTTTTTATAGAGTTAACTACACTGCCCTCCCGATTGCTTCTTGGCATACTAGATCATTTTTATGATACACATTATAAGTATCGCCTAATTGAGGGTTCGCTTCTCGAGCATGATATAGAAGTTGTTGATCCGCACCATATTTATCCAATATTAGGATATATTACACCTAATATTGGGGTATATATCCGCATCGAAAATTTGTTCTACAATATCAAAATGGTCTATGATAAAATGAGTATCGAAATCTCAGAATATCAGATTAGTTCTATCGATCCAGCAACTGGTGAACCTAAAATTGAGTATCCTAAGATCCTCGTGATATTTCTCGAAGATAATGATTATGCTATCGATCAGCCTATGAAATTTGGATTTATGGTGGGCAATGGTAAACTAGAATACGGTAACGTTATCACTGCGAAGCTATGGGAACTAGATTTAGATGAGCTTAGCGCATAGGAGTTGATTGCATTGAAAAATATTAATGGAACTGATTATCACGGATTTACTGTTGACAAATTTATATTTAATAAAAGAGAGGCGTTTGTTATTAGACCTCACACCGCCACTTCTGAGGCGAAATGGATATGGCGTGCCGAATTTTTGGGTGGCTTTGATACTGTAGATATCGAAATGCTCAATCGCGGATATTTTTTAGCATACTACAAAATTTCAAATATGTATGGTTCTCCCGCAGCTGTTGCGTTAATGAAGCAATTCTATGATATGGTTGTCGCAACATTTCATCTCAACCCGAAAGTTATTATATTGGGATTTAGCCGAGGCGGCCTCTATGCTATGAATTTTGCTAGGCAATATCCCACCGCTGTTTCGGCATTATATTTAGATGCACCAGTTTTGGATATCAAAAGTTGGCCTGGAGGACTAATGACCGGTATAGGCGCTGCAGCTCAGTATGCTGAATGTCTCGAATGCTATGACCTTACAACAACTACAGTTTTAGCCTTTGCAGAAAACCCTGTTGATAACTTTGATTTTTTAACAAGACATAAAATCCCTATTGCAGTCGTGGCGGGCGACGATGATGATGTTGTCCCTGTTAAAGAGAATTGCCAATTGCTAATCGACTACTGCCGATCAAATCAGCTTATCAATATGTATATACTAAAACCAGACTGTGCGCATCACCCTCATAGTTTGTCTGACCCAATGATTGTCGCAGACTTTTTGACTCAGTACGCATAGCTCTCAGCTGCTGCCAAAGAAATTGTTTCTTCGGCAGCATGAATTTAAAACTCTATTTTTTGCGCGTTTAATAAATTATCGTATACTATCAAAACTCCCTTGTTTCCTTCAAAATCTACGCTTATTTCTGAAAAATCTTTGCTAACAACTCCCACCAATCCTGATTGCTCATTATAAATTTCAACTTTGATAACCTCTTCTCCAACTTCTAATTTTGCATTTAGCTTGCCATCAGCAATATTAATAAACTTTACCTTTGCTTTTGGCGGATTGTAGTTATCATATGCAACGCCTGCTGGAATCCTAAATACTTTTGACAAAACTCCCTTCGCAAACGGAAACGGTTTTTTTATTTGATCCACTCGAACATTTCCCTTAACTACTATTTTTCTCAGATTGGTTACACCTACCCCGTCTTTAGCAAGGCTCTTTATATACGGTACTTTATGCGGATCTACCCCCACAATCAGTGCAGCTATTGTATCATTTGCAACAACATCCTTTGACGCCATCATAACTCGCATATTCATCTTTGCTGCTGCATAGCTTGGTGCCCCCTGAGCTGCTGGTCCATATGCCAGCCCTTGTAATCCATCTAGCAACACAAAGTCCGCAGGCTTAAGCGAATAATAGTCGTGTATAAAATGACTTATATCATTAAATTCATGAGATATTGTTAAACCTCTCACTACTGATCCATTTTTAAAGCTTCTATAAATTTGCTGCGGCATAACACCTATTCCAATATTTTTAATCCCACCGGTGAAGCCCGCATTCATGTGGTTTTTTAAACAGCAAAGCGAGATCACTACATCCGATTCATAATATTTTTTATCAAAATAATATTTATTTTTCATCCACTTAGCAAGTTTTTTATATTCTTGGTTAGCTGGCGGATCTACGCCTACCACATCTGGTGCATCCACATTTCTGTAGGCATTGCCTGTGTCGTCTAGAGATATTATTTCATCCACATTCGGAAAGTTTTCTTTTATATATCCCATCAGCTCTAGATTTTTGCTCGTTGCCCCATCACCACTAGACTCCATAATATAAATTTTTCCTGTTGGATTTACTGCTCTAACCATGGCAGTCAGCTCTTGTGCAACTCTATAATCTGCTGTTATACCATTCACTTCTTTTGGAATGAGCTTGCTTTTGTCTTTATACGCATCTGCATAGGGCAGCGCCATTCTCATAGATGCGGCTTGCCCGGTTATTGCTCTCGTGGAAATAATATTGGGCTTTACCACTACAGTTTGTCCATCTTTTATAAATCCTAGACCTCCCGCTAATTCTACAGTTTCTTGTACCAGTTGCTTAATTTGCTCATCTGTTATATCTTCAGCCTTATCTTCTTTTGATTGTACTAGAGCTACCGTCGCTATTTTGTTGTCCATACTTTTATAACCCCCTTTTCCATAGCTTGAAATTAAAGCTAGTCTTATTTTTATCCATTGAAGTTGTATTTATACCTAGTTTATTTTGTGGTATAAACTTGTTTGCAGCTAATTTATTTACCAAATTATGGTCTTATTTTAATATTAGCTGCGTCTTAAGTTACTTGATATTTAGTTGCTTATGCTTATTAAAAAACGATCGATAACTACACAACGTAATGATAAATGTCGCAATGCTAGTTGCCGAAAGTAGCATAAACGTTACCATCAGCTGATACTTTATTGCCTCTAGCGGGGGGCTTCCACCCAAGATTAGTCCTGTCATCATTCCTGGCAAAGCAACAATCCCTAGCGCCTTTGCCGCATCGATCGTTGGCAACATCCCTGCTCGTAAGCATCTTTTAATCAGATCTGCTGCGGCCAAATTTATGGGAGCCCCAAGCGACAATTTCGTTTCTATCTCTTCTCGTTTATCTATAAATCCTGCTTGCATTTGTCTATATGTAATGGATACAGCCACCATAGCATTGTTGACAATCATCCCACAAATCGGAATCACTTCATCTGCCGTAAAATTTATTACGCCTGCTATTGTCAGCGCTGCCAATGTTACAACAGTCCCCGCTCCGATGCCTGCATAGCTAATCACCCTCTGATGCGCAACTTGCTGTAGTTTTGTAACATTCATCGCTGCGTTGAAAATCATAAATGCTACAAAAACCAGTGTTACCCACATATTTTCTAGTCCAAAAATTAATTGCAACACACTTCCTACTACTGTCAATTGAATCGCTGCTCGCACCACGCTAATCGCAATTTGTTTATGCAAATCTAAATCTTCTCGCATAGATATAAAAACTGGTATCAATACAAGTAATGACGCCAGCATCAACGAAACTATACTCATTTATAGAACCTCCACATCTACAATTTCTCCGGCAACAAACCTRACGCGTTTATTAAAAATTTTGGTACTCTGCTCTTCGTTATGAGTCACCCATAACACCGTCATTCCCTCTGCAACCAATTTTTTCACGTGCTGTTCTATCAGCGAAGCCGACATCTCATCCAAAGCCGACGTCACCTCATCCAATAGCAATATCTCTGGCTTATGTACCAAGTTTCGTATCAGCGCTATTCTTTGCTTTTCTCCTCCCGACAGAGTTGCAACAYCCTTATCTACAAARCTTTCATCTAATCCAAATTCAACCAGCATCGACGCAATCCACTCTGAGTCAAAATTTTGATTTTTTACTATATACGGAAACTCTAAATTTTCTTTCACAGTTGTTCCAAACAAATATGGAATCTGAGTACAATAACTAATTGACTGCCGCAATTTCATMGGATCATATTTTGAAAATTTCTCATCTTTATAATACATTTTTCCTTCTGTTGGGCTAATTAAATATGAACACATCTTCAAAAACGTACTTTTGCCACTGCCAGAAGGACCCATCAAGGATATGCATTCTCCTGCAGCAACATCTAAGGAAATATTTGTCAAAATTTGTTTTTCATCTACTGCAAAATTAATGTTTTGTGCTGATAAAATACTCATAGCAATTTCCTTTCTTATTTCATTTTTCACTGTTTATTTTGATTCTCCTTTTAATGCTTATTCCAGCATTCTGATACTTATTCCAAATACAAAAAAATGGCACAAACTTATCGTCCATGCCATCCACTTGATTATTTATTTTTATAGCCCATCAAACATATTAGGGAAGTATCTATAGTATCCTTTTCCAAATTTAGCACGCCCCTTGTGCATATCCAAATACAGTTGCTTTGAYGCGGCTTTGGCGGCTTCCTGATCATCTACTAGCAAACGATATTCATTTTCTATAATCAGTGCCCCATCTTTTTTGAGCTCCAACTTGATATAGAAAAATCCTTTCCAGTTCTCCGGAACAGTAAACTTGATATAGTCATATGCTGCAGAAACATTTTCGTCAACATCTATCCTAATAGTTCCCGACAAAAATTCGTTGCCATCATTATCAAAAACGGTATAGTCTAAGTCTATATCATTAAATTTTTGATATAGATCGTTGATCACAAACAGTTGCCCTTTAAATTGTTCGCTATTATTATATCGGCGTTTTTTGAACTCCAACGAAGGTAAAATCGGGTTATACGCTCGCTTTACATAATCATACGAAAGCTTCTTAACTCCATAGTAGTCAATAATGTCCCACTTAATAATAGGCCAATTAGTATTAAAGTGACACAAAGCCACGGCGCTTACATGCGGTTTTTGCCTTCTGAAATGCTCAAGAGCAAACTGCGCAACAGTCCCTTGTGAAATTTGCGTATATTCAACAAACTGCTCTAGCGAATCCATCCCTATACTTCCGTGTACCTCGTAGTTTAGATTTTGTAACACATGAAGATCTGCCATATGGTATCCATAACTTATACCAAGCGGCCATAGCTCATCTTCTGGAATAAATTTTTTGAGGCTTTCTATATTTGGYGCAGAAGCCGCTGTTAACTCCGGAATTACTGCAGCATTCAATTTGGTGTAAAAATCTTCCATGTATATTGCTCCACCTGCATAATAATGAGCGTTCGCATGCAAAGATTCATTTGGCTTATACCCCATTCTGATTCCTTCTCTAGAACTTAGCGGCGACGCATCTGCGTAGTGAACACTAGTTAGACCTCGCGTTATATCTCCAACCATTTCCATCAGCTCGCGGTTTTTACTGTGTACATGCGCTTCTGTAAAGTATACCTCTTCTCCACCCATCCACATAACAATACTTGGGTGATTGCGTCGCTCTCTCACGATGCTTGTAATTTCGTTGGTTACTTTATCTAGGTATGCTCTATCGGATCTAAATTCTTGCGTCGCAAAAGCAAAGTTGGTCCATACAGTAAGCCCCAATCTATCGCAGATATCATAAAATTCTTTTGTCTCTATCGGATGCCATCCAAAAAATCTTAGGTTGTTGATATTTGCTTCTTTAGCTTTTTCTAAGAAGAACTCATATTTTTCTATGCTATTTCTACCGTAGAAGAACGATGGCTGAGTCCAGCATGCAGAGCGCATAAACATCGGCTTATCGTTTATATTTAGTGTCCACGGAAACTCTGCTTCATCTTTTGTAAACCCAGGATTATAGGTATATTTTACAGTACGCACACCTGTTTTTTCTCTAATTCTATCCAACACACGCCCATTTTCTACGATGCTAATTTCGATATCATACAAAAACGGATCGCCCATTCCAACCGGCCACCAAAGTTTGGGATTATCCAATGCAAAGTTTATTACCTTAGTAGATTCACGTCCTCTGTTCAACTTCATCGGTTCCTCTACGTTTAAGATTTCTGTATCGCCATCAAAATACTTTACCATAAGATGCGCTTCTCGAACTGTTTCAAATGCATCGGAGTTTACCTGCAAATTAACGTTGACTTTGCTGCCATCTAACTCATACTCCACTCTATATCCATCAATCTTTGCTTTTTCTGTGCCAATAACTTTTACCGGTCGCCAAATTCCAAATGGTACCAATCCTGTTAGATAGTCCCCTGCAAAGTTATGCTTCATTCCTGCTATATTATGCTGATTTCTAGGAGGCGGATCTAATTTTACTGTTAGCAAGTTAACAGGAATGTTTGGACTAGTCCAATTGATCAGATCTGTGATGTCAAATTCAAACTTCGAAAACATCCCTTCGTGTCTACCCAGATATTCTTGGTTTAACCACACTTCGCATGAATAGTCAACCCCTTCGAATACAAGCGTGATATTTTTTCCGCCAAAACTTTGGTCAACATTAAAAGCATAGTTATACCACCATTCATATTCTTGCGCCCATTTTGCTTTATGCATGTTGCGACCAAAATGAGGGTCATCGATTTCGCCTGCTAAATATAAATCTGTATAAACATCTCCAGGTACTTTTCCTTTATTCCAGCTATAGTTATTTCCAGATAGCTCGCTTTTTAGTAGATGAATGCCTTCTTTAACACCTTGCCCAACTCGCATTTTCTCCATCTTCCAGTCCAAGCCACTAAAATCCATCTCGACTCTGCCTTCTACATGGCTTTTAGGTCCTGCTAATGGTCCTACTTCCAGTTTGAAAAAATCTTTATTCTTCATTGACATATCTCCCTTTTTGAATTATAGCATTATATTAGTTTGATCCTATTTTTTCCAATTTTAATATTTTCCAAAGGTCCTGCTGTTGGCTTCGCTGACCTCACATTTCCAAGGCAATCTCTATCCAATACAATCATATTTCCATCCGGTCCATCGAATATGGCATCCGCGAGAATTGTTTTCCCTAAATCTGCTGTGCCGTGTATAACTGTTGCAACATCGGCGGCTTCAATTTCTATTTCTAGATATAGCTCGTCGCCTTCTTCTATAATCTTAACATTAGGATTAACTTCTGCGGCAATGTGATTATTTTTCTCTTTGCTATATGCTTGTGCTCCATTATAATAAACGTTTCCATCTACATAAACTGGATACGGCGTTTGGTCAAATTTTTCTAAATCTATCGAYTCAAAATCCTTCTCATTAATCCCTTTGAAATACGCTTCGATTCCATCTGAATATTTATCCATAGCCTTGGTGCCTACAAATTGCTTTTCTGGSCGATTTGCATCTGCCGCAGGTGCAACATAAATGTTATTATAATATCTATCATCTCCACCGTATACAAAGCCATATCCGCTAACCCAAGTAGAATGCGGCAAATGATATGGTGTTGCTCTATCCAAAACATCTCCGTTTGCCATAGTTCCRCAGAATAGATTGTGAACATAAGCGGTTCCTTGAGATATATAGCCGATGTTACCTTTTGACGCAAAGATATTGTTATCTATAATCGTCGGTCCATGACTTACTTCAATTACCATATCGCGACCATTTCTATATAATATATTGCTACTTACACGCAATCCTTGGGTTTGCCAATCTARCCACAGCCCCAGTGTGCAATCGTGCACTCTATTGTTTAATATTTGCGTATCAATCGGTGCATGAAACTTGATACCTGCAATCTCGCAACCGATATATTCACGCTTCGTTCCAATTTTGTAAACATGATTGTTATACACTTTGCTAAAGGCGCATCCCATATGACCTACAATTCCATTTTGACCGCAGTCRTAGATCGTGTTATCTCTAATTATATGAGATCCTACAGTTTCTTTTGACCAGCCTAATTTTAGTGCCGCAAAAACCGACTCCAACTGAAACTGATATCCAGACTTTTGTTTTGTCCTTGTGCTTAGCATATCTCCAGACAAATAATCTTTACCTATGCTAATGCCACTACACTTTGCATCGTGCACGATATTATTTTCTATAATCCATCCCTTAGACCAATTTGCGCCTATAATAGCAGGTTGCTCTGCAGTTGGCGGTGCCCACCCCGATGCTCCATGGCACATCGTGAATCCGGCAACAGTGATATAGTTTCTGCCCATCTTTTTAGGATAGAAGCAACACTTTCTAACATTGATTTCTACCTGCTCCACGTTGGGATCAAAATCGTTGAAGTTCGCATAAAGCGTTGTAAAATCARCATCTACCTCCGCATAAAATCCATAGAATGGCGCTTCCTTTTGCAAGTAGTTGCGTTTTCCAAAGGCCTTTGGATCTTCCACAACATCGCGACCTATCGTATAGTCTTTTACTTCTTCGATACTTCTAAGTTCACAGAACGCTTCTCCATTTAAATATACCGCACCAAGATGCATCTTTGGATTTTTTGGGTACTTAAACCAATCACCAAATAACTCTTCTTCAAATGGATTGAAATCTCCAAATATAGCATTTGCTAGAGTTGCCTTATATACTCCATTTTCTATTTTTTCCCAATTTTTAATTTCCTCAGAACCTTTTATAACGACTTTATCACCTTCTTGTGCGCGATAAACAATTCGTTCTAGATCGCTTCGTCCACCATTTTCGGGGCTAACCCACTCTCGATATACGCCCTCCGCAACAATGACTTCGTCTCCTGGCATTGCCAGTTTTGCGGCTTTGCTTATAGTCAGAAATGGYGCATCTTCGCTACCGTTATTATTGTTACTTCCCTTTTTAGATACATAATATTTCATACCGCTCTCCTATGATTTCACCATAATTTTATGCAAACTATTTGCTTTTATATTATCTATCTCGCRTATTAATTTTTCTTTGTCCATATGACTCGACAATAAATGTCCAGATAAGCCATCCACCTGTCCTGTTGCAATAAAGGCCACAAAATTAGCAGGTTTTTCTATCGGTGTTGCGGTATCATTTAAAATTTTATCAATAATACCCGGCATAAATTTTTTCGTCTCTGGTTTGTTTACCAAATCAATATTACGTTGCGTTCTCACAAGTCCCGGAGCAAATGCAAAAATTTTTATAGGCAGCTTTTCCGCTTCCAATTCTAAATTTACACACTCTGTAAAGCGCACAATCGCTGTCTTAGAACAAGCATAAGCGCTATTATATACTTCTGGCTTAGACACTCCTCCTCCAGAGAAATTTATGATTCTTCCAAAGCCCTGAGCCTTCATAGCGTTGATGGCACACTTTGTTCCAACATAACAAGTTTTCAAAAGAGCATCTACTTCTCCAAGCCAGTCTTCGTAGCTTATATCCCAYGTGATTCCCATCGCATTATTTGCCCCTGCAGCATTAACCCATAAATCTATCTTTTTGCGATGATTTTTTACTACAGATACTAATGCTTCCACAGAATATGGCTCTCTAAAATCACACGGAAATACTTCACATTCTCCGCCTTCAGCTTTAATTTGAGCCGCTGTTTCATGTAGCTTTTCTGTTCTTCTAGCAGATAGCACAACAACTGCGCCATACCTAGCTAATGTTAATGCCACTTCTTTTCCTATTCCCGATGATGCCCCGACCACTACACAAACTTGACCTGTTAAATTATACATGACTTCCTCCTAAAAACAAAAATGGACTATGATGTAAATATCATAGTCCATTTCATTTTAAATGACTTTTAAGTCAATGTCAATTTATTATATTTAAGATTTTTTATATTTTTTTACGATAATTTAATTAGATTTAAAATAGGTACACGCCAACTTATTTTCATATAACTTTAGCAAGACGTCTTCTTCTTTGCCACTGGCTAGTATCATATCGATTTCATAATTATTGCATATCCTTGCAGCATCCAGCTTTGTCTTGATTCCACCAGTTCCAAATTCATTTGCAATGCCCTCATCCACGTCGATATCATCTATATTGGCAACCACTTCTATCAACTTCGCATYAACATATTCCTTTGGATTTTTATCATATAATCCCTCAATGTCACTCAAAATAATTAGTAAGTCTGCATTCCAAATCATTGCCGTATGCGCGGCAAGAGTATCGTTATCTCCTATCTTTAGCTCCTTGACACACACCGTGTCGTTTTCATTTATTATAGGAACAACACCTTCGTCAATTAATGTAAACAGCGTATTGCGAATATTCAAAATTCTGTCATCTACCAAAAAATCGTCCATGGTAAGCAAAATTTGGCCTATATTTATTCCATATTCTGCAAAGTATTTATCATATGAATTTAGAAGGCGCACCTGACCAATTGCACACAATGCTTGCTTATAATTCATATCAGATTTACGCGACCATTTATTAATTGCAGAAATACCCGAAATTTTTGCTCCGCTTGTTACGATCACAACTTCCTTACCTTTTTGCTTTAGAAAGGCCACTTCTTCGCATAAATTTTTGATAAAATGCTCGTTGATAAATCCCTTAGAATTCGAAATCGTGTTACTTCCAATCTTGATAACAATCTTTTTCGCATTTGCTAGCATAGCTTTATCATCTCCTTATTGCCTAACTTGTCCATCTCCTGTAATAATATACTTATATGAAATGAGCTCATTAATACTAAATGGCCCTCTTGCATGAATTTTCTGAGTACTAATGCCCATCTCTGCTCCAAAGCCAAATTCGCCTCCATCGCTAAATCTAGTAGAAGCATTTACATATACGCACGCCGAATCAATTTCTTTTATAAACTTGTTAGATGCTAATAAATTGTTGGTTATGATACACTCCGAATGCCCCGACGAAAATTCTGTTATGTGTTCAATAGCCTCATCTATGCTATCAACTACTCTTACCGCAATGATGTAATCCAAAAACTCTTGTTCAAAATCTTCTATCGTTGCCGGTATCGCAGGAATAATTTCACAAGTTTTCTTGCAACCTCTAAACTCTAGTTTTGCACCTAATTTGTTATAGGCCATCTTCAAAAATTCTTCTGCAACATCTTGATGAACTAGTAAAGTTTCCAATGAATTACATACCGACGGACGACTCATCTTGCCATTGTTCAAAATGGCATATGCCATATCTAGATCCGCTCCGCTATCTACATACATATGGCAATTTCCAACTCCTGTTTCTATAGTGGGCACTGTCGCAGTTTTAATGACCATCTTAATTAGCTCTGCGCCACCCCTAGGAATTACTAGATCTATAAATTCATTTGCAGTAACGATTTCTTTAACAACCTCTCGCTTTGTATTTTCAATCAAAAAACAGCTGTCCTCTGTTACATCAGATTTACGTAACCCCTCTTTAATGGCTGCAACAATAGCCTTATTCGAATTGATTGTACTAGAGCTTCCTCGCAATAATATTGCATTTCCAGACTTTATTGCCAATACTGTCGCGTCAATTGTTACGTTTGGTCTTGCTTCGTAAATGATAGCAATAGTTCCGAGCGGCACGGTCTTCTTAATCAACTGCATTCCGTTTTCCAAAATCTTACCCGACATAATGACTCCTGTAGGATCAGTCAGCTTAATTATTGTATCAATGCTATCTGCAATCTGAATAAGCCTGTTTTCTGTAAGAGTTAATCGATCAATCAACGCCTTGCTTATTCCCGCTTCTACAGCATTTGTAATATCGATCTTGTTTGCATTTAAAATTATACGTTTATTTTTGAGCAACGAATTTTTAATTTCTAATAATGCATGATTTTTTTGGGAAGTATTTAATAATCCTAGTTCATGCTTAGCTTTTTTTAGCTTTTCACCCTTCTGCCTAACTTCCATTGTACACCATCCTGATATATTTGATATTATTTTTTATATTAGTTAAAACCATTCACAAAAAGCTGAAGACTTAACTTCAGCTTAAATTAGAAACATCTTATTCTTCGTCGTCGTATTCTTCATCGTCCGTGTCATCATCAACTTCTACAGTTTCCACTGCCACAACTTCTTTTACAATCTTAAGATTTGGAGTTTCAACACCAGCTACTTGATCTCTTTTGACCGGAACTCTTACACTTTTATTAAGACCCATTTCAATAATAAATAAATCATTAATAATATCTACCACTTTACCATAAATGCCACTACTTAGAAGAACAGTTTGTCCCACTTTAATTTGCGCTTGCATCTCAACAATTTGACGCTCGCGTTTTTTCTGTGGACGCACTACAATCAGCCACATGATTCCAAAGATGAATGCGATATAAACAACCATTCCAACGACACCCATGCCTGCTCCCATATTAACACCTCCTATTATTTTATTTATAATCTATATCCATCAAGGCGCTTATTTTTATATTCCTTGAACGATCTATTCAAAATTGCTGTTCTTATTTCGCTCATCAAATTGTTGTAGTAATATAGGTTATGCATTACACAAAGACGCATTCCTAACATCTCTTTAGCCTTTAGCAAATGCCTAACATATGCGCGCGAAAAWTTTTTACAAACCTCGCAATTACAATCTACTCCAATCGGTCGCTCATCTTTTTCGTATTGTTTATTTAGTAAGTTCATTTTTCCATCATTAGTATAAACATGACCGTGCCTCCCATTTCTAGCAGGCAAAACGCAGTCAAATAAATCTACCCCCCTATCCACTGCCTCTAAAATGTTTTCAGGTGTTCCAACGCCCATTAGATACGTGGGTTTGTTTTTAGGCAAAAACTCTACCACATTATCTAGCACATTATACATCTGCTCGTGCGTCTCACCAACAGCCAAGCCTCCAATCGCAAAGCCATCCAAATCCAAATTTGATATCGTTTTTGCATGACTAATTCTTATATCGACACAAATTCCGCCCTGGTTGATACCAAATAGCAATTGTTTTTTGTTAATAGTTTCCTCTTGGCTATTTAAGGTTTTCATTTTTACAATACATCTGTTCAACCATCTAGTTGTTCGCTCCACCGATGAGTTGATATATTCTCTTTGCGCAAGTGCTGGCGGACATTCATCAAAAGCCATCGCAATAGTGGAGGCTAGGTTCGATTGAATTTGCATGCTCTCTTCTGGACCCATAAAAATTTTGTCACCATTAATATGCGATGAAAAATAGACTCCTTCTTCTTTAATTTTTCGTCTATGAGCCAACGAAAAAACCTGAAACCCTCCCGAATCTGTTAAAATGGGACCGTCCCATGCCATAAACTTGTTGAGACCACCCATTTCATAAATTACAGTATCCGTTGGCCTAAGGTGCAAATGATATGTGTTACAAAGAGCAACCTGAGTCCCGATATTTTTTAAATCTATACTACTAAGAGCTCCTTTAATAGCGGCCACTGTTGCGACATTCATAAAGCAGGGCGTTTGTATTACTCCATATGGAGTGGTAAACTCCGCGGCTTTTGCCATATTGTCTGTTGATAAAATCTTATACATAAAATCTCCATTCTTTCAAATAATTACTGCTATTCTACAAGATAATGGCAAAATTTGCAATACTAATGTTGCTTATACGAGTCAATAATTTTGCTACGTGATTTTGGTATTTCCATTTGCCCCAATCTATTCTTGAGTCGTCTTTGAATTAGAGACATATTGCTTTGTTCTTGCATGATAATCATATTTTTTAAATCTAGAACTTCTTTGATATACCCTTGTAATGATCTGACCAGCTCAGAATTATCGGGGTCATGTAAAAATGGTTTTATCTCGAAGTATCGCTTTTCGAACTCTTTTTCTAAAGATTCGACCTCATCCGTGAGTCGTTTTTTTACTAGCGACATTTCTTCTATCATATCCATTCCCGATTCATCATCTAAGCTTAAGATCTGGGCCTCATTGCTTATAATAGATTCAATTTGATTTAGTACTTCCAAAATTTCATGCACTTGCTTATCCAAAAGTATAAATTTATCCATTTCTTTTATCAAAAAATAGACCTCCTTGGTAGTTTGATTTATAAGCATTTTTGTATTTATTGGTATTTTGCTTGCTAGCACGCAAACGTCTCAGCTCTTTTTTTACTTCTTCAAGCTTTTCCGCAAATCTCTCAGTATTTATTTGGTGCAAAATTGCAATTTTCTTTTTGAGCTCTCTTTCTTCATCATCCATTTGTGGCGATATACTTGCTTGCTTTAAGTATTTCAATAATATCTTTTTCCTTATGTTTAGTAGCCTATAAAATTCTTCTTGATTATCTTCATCAAGACACTTTTTTTGGCTTCTCGTTATATCCAATAAATCGTTTAGCAATCTTTTTTTTGTGTCCATATCATATACCTCCAAACATTATTCTTACCACTTTTTTGAATTTAATTCTATTCGCAATAAAAAAAGTGGATGCGGAATTAGCTCGCATCCATCATATTTCTAAAGCCGAACATCAACCATGCTTCCAACTTGTGGATTAGCTGGTATATCAAGAGATTTCACCATTTCTGTAATCTGATTCCCTGTCTGCTGAGCTAGGTCTAAGCCCATCTTAGCAACTTTTATGTTTACTTGAGAGCTCATGTTCATTTGACTCAGTCCAGTCGAAACTTGTGCGATATCCATTTCTTATCACCTGCTTTCATCCACAAACAATCCTGCCGCATCCCACATTTGGGCTACCATATCTAGAATTTTTTCTGATGGTATTTCTCTAATTACTTCTTCTGTATCTCTATCCACAACTGTAATGACCATTCTATTTGTTTTTTCATGTTGCGCAAATCTTAATTCACTAAATTGTAAATTTACTTTTTCTCCATCTTCAGAAAGCACCTGTTCTGCTGCCTTAATAAATCGTTCTTGTCGTTGTTGCATTGAACTATTATTTTGCTCATTATTTTTCGATTGATCCTGTCGCTTCTTTACTTCTTTAATCTCTGGCGCATTTTGTTCTACTGATTGAAACTCCATCTTTTGTTGAGTTGTTGACCGTTCAACTTGTACCGAATCTTGCTTAGATATTTGCATATGAAAAACTCCCTTCTATAATTTTTTGTGGTGCAATCTCCCACTAAATTTTATATCGGTCGTTTATCTAAAAAAGATAATAGGTCATAATTAAACTTTTAATATTTTTAAACTATTTTTATTTTTAAATTGTTTTTATTTTTTAACTAAAATTCAAACAATATTATAATTTCATTACTTTTTAATAAAATGTACTGTCTTTTCCATCACATCTAAATATAATTTTGGTACAGATGTTTTTCCAAAACCATTTCCTATATCGAGATTTGGTTTATTATCGCCATGATAATCTGTTCCACCCGTTAAAAACAGTCCATACTTTTCGCATAACTCTAAATACTCTCTTTCTTTTTCTTTGCTATGTTCCGGATAAATAGTTTCTATTCCAGCGAGCCCTGCATTTTTTAAATCTAAAATAAATTGATCCATCGTAACATCCTTTAGCTTATAAAAATATGGATGCGCAATAACCGCGACTCCTCCAGCTGCCATTATCGCGGCTATCGCTTCCTTATAATCAATAAATTCTCTTTCTACATATCCTGGTTGCCCAACGCGCAAACATTTTTCAAAAACTTCTTCTCTATTTGCAAAATATCCCTTTTCTAACAAAACTCCTGCAACATTTCCTCTCGTAATGGACATGTTTTCATCATTATTTGGGTTTAGGTCTTTCATTGTTATGGGATACCCCAACTCTGTTAACCTTTCTATCATTTTTACATTACGAGCTTTTCGTTCGTTTAAAATTTTTGCTATCACATCTTGTAATGTTTGATTTTCTATATCTATATAATATCCTAAAAGGTGAATCTCTATTTTGTGGTATTTACAGCTAATTTCTATTCCTGGAATCACTTTTAACCCCACCATATTTCCAGCTT
The DNA here is from genome assembly GCF_000171335.1 of Candidatus Epulonipiscium viviparus. Lineage (GTDB taxonomy): Bacteria > Bacillota > Clostridia > Lachnospirales > Cellulosilyticaceae > Epulonipiscioides > Epulonipiscioides viviparus. Next base: position 10,363 of record NZ_ABEQ01000040.3, on the reverse strand, counting down.
TTATGCATTCAGCAATTCCCGCTGTAGTGTCATGGTCAGTCAATGCGATAGCAAATAGCCCCTTTGCCTTAGCATAAAAAGCTAGCTCTCTCGGTGTTAATGTCCCATCTGACATAGTTGAATGAGTGTGCAGATCTATTGTATACATAATATTGTCCTCCTAAAATTATATTCAATATTAGTGTGCCACAATTTACTCCGCCAAACTCCTAAAATTTAAAATTTACGACCATTTTTTTGTTGCAAACACAATCTCCTTTTGCGCCTTTGATGTATTATTATATTGACTTAATACATCTTTCATATTTGTGTTCTCTTCTCCTTTATATTCAAAAAATCCAATAGCATTTTTGGACATTAATATGTTTCTAGCGTCTGCTATCTGCTGATCATTAATGGGTGTATTTTCAACTTCTATAATATCTTCTGCTAAGCTAGTTTTTGGCAATGACAACTTGTTTGCGTCAAAACTTTCTATGTCCATCCCCACATTGCTAACTCTTAAAGTATTTACATGCAGATTGCTATCACGAAATATCATTTAAATCTCTCCTTTAAATATACCATTATAATGATTATACAATGTGAACCTTAATTGAACCTAAAGTTTAAAAGATAATTTTTATTATAATGATTCGCCCATCCAAACTCTCTGCCGTAATTTTGCCTTTGTGTCTTTCGACAATCGTTTTTGCCATCGCAAGACCTATCCCAAATCCGCTATTATTACTATTTCTCGAGATATCTGCCCTATAAAATCTATCAAACCACTCGTTATACTTTCTTATTTCTAAATCTTCTGATCTATTTGATATATACAACACTGGTCTGTTTTTAATCAATCGCAGCGCTACCTTAACTCTGCCTCTTTCTATACTATATTTTAATGCGTTTTCCAATAATATTGATACCAACAACTCAATATTTTGTATATCTCCGTTATAATCAATGCCTGGTTGAACTTCATATTCTATATACTTATCTCGGCTAGCTGCAATCCCTTCGAAAAATAAGCAGTTTTCTTGTAGCAATTCTGAGAGCGAAAATTTCGCCTTATGCAACGCACCCGATTCCTCCAATTTTGTTAGTGATATCAAATACTCTATTAGCATATTTAACCTATTTATTTGCTCAATAGTGCTTTTGGTCCACATCGTATGCCCGCTTTGCATGCCTATCACTTCTGCATTTCCTTTTATAATTGTTAATGGTGTCTTTAATTCATGCGTTACTCCCGTAATAAATTGTTTCTGCTTTTCATAGCCTTCTGTTATCACCGCAACAACTCGTTTAGAATTTATTACTATTAGTATTGCTATTGCCACAAATGCCAACGATCCTGCTATTACACTTGCCACGGCAAAATCATATAGCATCCCCTCAAAATGTTCTGCATATGTGATATCTTGCGATACACTTGAAATATATACAAACGGATCATTTATAGTTGACATCGTCATTGTCCTATTTACCATTGCCACTTCTATCATAGCTTTAAACCGATCTTTTAAATGAAAATAGTTTATTACATTTACAGCAAGCAAAATTACAACTAACACAGTAAAAACTATTCGTACACTCGATATTATAAAGCGTCTTCGCAAAATCTTTTCCATCTAAATTTCCTCCATTCTGTATCCTACGCCTCGCACTACTTTAATCTGAACAGTTGCACTCAATGCTACTAACTTTTTTCTCAAATTAGAAATATACACCCATATCGTTGTAATATCTACCTCGTTTTCGTATCCCCAAATGCGCTCAGCAAGCTTATCTACCGAAACCACTGCGTCCTTCCTCGACATTAGCATCTCCAAAATTTGAAACTCCTTATTAGGTAACTTTATTTTTCCGTCTGCTACTACAAGCTCAAAATTTGCAACATTCAGCGTAGCGTTGCCCATCATTAGAAATATATTATTTTGCGTTGCTTTTCTCGTCATCGCCCTAATTCTCGCCAACAATTCACCCGCATCAAACGGCTTTGCCAAATAGTCATTTGCACCGCAGTCTAGCCCCACAATCTTATCTTCAATTTGAGATTTTGCACTGAGAATGATAACCGGTACACTCATTCCTGCTGTTCTAATTTTTTTGAGCACCTCGATTCCATTTAACTTTGGCATCATCAAGTCTAATATTACCCCATCATAATTTCCGGTTTCTATGTAGTCTACCGCACTCACTCCGTCTCCAACTACGTCCACAGAATAGTTATTATACTGTAGCATTGCGACCAAAATATCTGCCAGCTGTTTTTCATCCTCACATATCAAAATTCTCATTATAATCACCCTTTCTTAATCTTTAGATATAATATCGACTACAGATAAATAAAAATTAAATTTCAAAATTCTATTCTTAAAAACTTTATAATATGATATAATGATTATAGATCATTCTATGAGGAGGTATTTCCTGTGAAGCATATCAAAACACTCAATACTAAGAATTTTAAAAAAAGCGTTCAAAAAGGCGGATGCGGTGAATGTCAAACTTCTTGTCAATCAGCTTGCAAAACATCATGTACCGTTGGCAATCAAACTTGTGAACAAAAATAAAAAAGAGCCAGTAGCAACTGCTACTGGCTTTCATTTTACCTTGTTTTATGCTACTCTCCATGTTTTTTCAAACGCGGCTTTCTCTTTCTCTAGCAACTCTTTTTCCATTTGCTTTAACCTCTCCTCTCTAATGCTTAACTTTTGTAGCATCTGTTCAATATATTCCTTCGACTTTTGTAGCTCTTGCAATTTTTTAATTTTTTGCGTATTGCGTATGTCTAGCAATTCCTTTAGGTCACGCCTCTTTCGCTGATCTTGTATCCTCTGGCGCTCGTGCAAGTCCTCCATCTCTTCCATCTTTTGTTGTTCTTGATCTCTTTGTTGCTCATGTTGCTCTTGCCAATCCTGCCCATCTTGAAGATCTTGCTGCCGCTGCCTTTCTTGCATTTCTTGCTCTCTCCTTAGTTTTTGCCACGCTTGAACTCTTTGCTCCTCTGCTAGATCTTGCGCTTCTTGCAGCTTTTGCATCTCCCGGTTTTGCAATTCCTGACTTTCCTTATTTTGTAATATTTCATTTTCTATTGGCTGAAGCTGCTTAAGTAATTCTTCACGCTCGTATTCTATCTTAAACTGCTCCTTCTCTAACTGCTGTCTTTCTAGTTGCAACTCCTCCTGATCTTGAGTGGTTTGGTATCTAGCTTTTTTGCCTCTCTTCTCTTTTTTATCTAATATCAAATAGAATGTTGGCATCAAAACCAAAATTAAAACGGTTGAACTAATTAGTCCGCCGATTATTACTAGCGCCATTGCTTTTAACATCATCGATGCCTCGCCATCATCTAATAAAATTGGTAGCATCGACAAAATTGTTGTTAGCGTTGTCATCAATATTGGCCTAATTCTAGATTTTCCCGCTTCCACTAATGCATCTATTAGGTCCATCTCCTGCTTCAACTGGCTTACTGTATCCACATACAATATTCCATTATTTACCGCAAGTCCCACTAGCATCAAAAATCCCATCAAACTCGTCATGCTCACGGCTTCATCCACTATAAATAATAACGAAAATGCTCCAATTCCCCCAAATGCCAAACTCATCATTACCATAATCGAAAACCTAAACGACTCAAATTGTATCGCCATTACTGCAAATACCAAAAATGTACCTACCAAAATTGCTTGACCCAATGCCATAAGCTCAGCTATCATATCATCCATATTCGCATCGGTCATAGATACCCCCGAACCCAGGTCTTCCGTTAAAAATTCGTCTATCACTGTATTAATTTTTTCTGTATATGTTTGATCAAATATGGCAGTCAACRTAATATTATACTTTCCTTTTGAACGGTCTATTCTGAGGGCTTCACTTTTAAACTCCACATCTACCAAATCGCTAATTGGTATTTGCCCTCGCTGCGTCGCTATCTTAACATTTAAGATTTCACCAATTTCATCGTATTTATCGGCTGGGTACTCAACTCTCATTTCTACTTCATTGCCCGATAGATCTATATCTCCTGCATCTAATCCCGAGTTTAACATGCTCATCTGCATTGCAACATCAGAAACAGATAGCCCATAGCTGGCAGCTTTAATTGGATCAATCTTGAGCTCTGCCTGCGTTTTTCCTTCTGCAACAGAGGAGTCTACTCGCATAATTTCTGGATACGCATACAATCTTGACGTTATMTCATTAGCCGCTCTTTCCACATCTGCATAGATTACACTCTCAATTGTAAATGTTCGCTCTCCAGCAACTACTGTTCCAGGCATTGCACCCATGATCGATCCTGCTTCTACGGCAATACTCATTTTTGGCAACTTGTTCAATTCAATTTTATACTCATTTACAATATCTCCTGTTTCGTATCCTTCTACTATATACGCATCGATCGTCGCTGTATTTCCGCTAGCACGCATATAATAATCAGTGATTCTCTCGTCTCCTTCTAACATTTGTTCTATCACTTTTGTTTCTTCTGAGATTATCTCCATTTTGGTTCCTGGTCTAAACTCTGCTGTAACCGAGAAATATCCCGAGTCTATTGTAGGCATCATTTCCATTCTCACTAGTGTTGCAATAAATCCTGTCGCAGCTACGATGAGGATCGTATTGATTACTGCCGGCAACTTCCATCGAACGAAATGTCTCACAAACCACTCATAGATCGTTATCAAAAATTTTATCACCAAATTGATCGGCAGCTTTTTTCGTTCCCTTGGCTTTAATAATACAAATGCTAGCGGTACTAATGTAACTGCAGAAATTATGGAAGCTATCATATTGTAGACAATAGTATATCCCAGCTGCGAAAACATTTGCCCACTCAATCCCTCCATCATTGCCAATGGCAGATACACAACAATCGTTGTAATGGTGGATGCTACAAGCGATGCTCCCACAGTTTTAGTGCCTGAAATTGCGGCATCAACGTAACTGATATCACCTCTTTTTGCCAAAAACATACTCTCCAAAACGACTATCGAGCTATCCACAATCATTCCTATTGCTATAATCAGAGCTATTCCCGTAATGGAGTTTAGCTCAAAACCACTAACTCCCATCGCTATCAATGCCATCATTAGCGAAAGAGGAATGGAGCTCCCCACTATTAAACTTGCTTTGATATCTCCAAAAAATATAAACAGTACAAGCATGCAACATGCAATACCTATCAACAGCGTTTCTGCAACCGACATAATTATATCCACTATCGATTGCCCTTCATTACTCATTACATCAACCTTAATGGTCGGATTATCTTTTACGATCTCATCGCACAACGCTAATATTGTTTCTGCCACTGCTGGAACATCTGCGTCTTGTGTACCTGTTACCGTTATAGACAAGTTGTCGGTACCGTTATATCTGCTGGCTGTGTCCATCTTTTGTTGTAAGTATTTCACATCTGCAACGTCGTCTACAATTATTGTATTTCCTGATGCAGTGACGATTGGCGCATTTGCTATTTCTGGCAAAGACGTCAACTCTCCAATTGCAGAAACGCTAATGATCTGTGTGCCTTGCTCTATTTCTCCTGCTGGAATTGTAAACTTCGCTCCCGCTATTGCGTTATTAACCTGAGACATCGAAATTCCGTATTGATCCATTGCAATTTCATCTGCCTGAATGCTTATATACCCAGGGTTTACACCGTATACTTCTACTTCTGCAACACCAGTTAACGTTTCCAATTCTGGAACCAATGTATCGTTTATAAAACTTGTGATGTCATCACCAATCGTACTAGAAACCGAAAGCTGCACGATAGTAGAAGAATCCATACTCATCTGAATCAACACCGGGTCCATCGCATCTTCTGGCAAGGCTACTAGATCAATCTCTTGCTGAAGATCTGTATATGCCTTATCCATATCTGTGCCATAGTCAAAATAAAATATAACCATCGATAAATTTGCTTGCGATATCGTGGTTTCATAATCAAAACCTTCAACTAACTGCCCAACTTCTGAAAGCGGCTCGGTTACCAGTTTTTCTATTGTATCTGGATTTGCGCCTACGTATACCGTTTGCAATATAAACATTGGCATTTCCATCTGCGGCATGCTGGCCATTTTAAACGACGTCAGTGTATCAAACGCAAAAATAAAGAGCGTAATTAGCACTGTGAGAACCCCCACTGGCCGTTTAACCGACAGCTCCGTCAGTAAATTCATAAAACTCCCCCTTTAGTAAATTTTAATTAATTTTTATGTATTTGTATCTAATAACACCCCATCTCTTAGCCCTTCAGACCACGTCGTTACCACTTCATCTCCTGCAGCAAGTCCGCTAAGTATCGATACTGACGTTGCAGTATATAGTCCTATTTCAACGGGCACTTTTACGGCTCTGTTGTTTACTACTTTATATACATATGCAAGTCCATTCGAAAATACGAGACAATCATACGGAATTATAATTGTTTGGTTTTCTGAAAATGTACCAGTTGTTAATCTCACCGCTGCCCCATTTTCTAACCTAGTTGCAGGATTAAATGTTGCCGTAATTTTAAACAACTTATTTTGTGGATCTGCATTGTCTGAAATTTCAGATACGTATGCCTGATACACTTTGCTTTCTAATTCAAAATTTACTTCTTGCCCTATTTTCATTGAGTTCTTCAGATCTGTTCCTACATAGAAAAGCACTTCCATAGTTTTGTAGTCTGATACAGTCGCCGATGCGGCACTTGATGTTGTGATCGAATCTTCTATTATTGTGATATTCTCTATGATTCCCGAAATTGGACTTTCCACTGTATATTGATCCAGTTGTATTTTGGCATTGTTTATTGTAGTTTGCGCATTCTTGATTTGCATATCCGACATCTGGGCCGTTATATTTAATGTATCTCTCGAAGTTTTTAATCCCGTATCGGTTTGRCTAATYTGATTTTCTAGCGATCTGCGAGTAAATTCAGCTGCATCTTTTGCGGCTTGTACCGAATCTCTCGCTTGTTTTATCTGCATTTCATATGATTCGATGGTTTTTCTTCTTCCATCTTCTGCCTGCGCAATGGCATTTTCTGCCTGTGTAATTGATAATGATTGAGCCTTAACTTGCTCACCCTTTAGATTTGTATTTTGCAAATTTACTACCTCTTTTTGAAATGCCAAATTTTCTTCGAGATCAACTACAGTATCTCTTATGTCATCTATTGCCTCTAGTGCGTTTTCATAATTTGTCTCTAGAGTATCCAAAGTTTGCTCTTGCTTGAATATCTCCGTTCTTGTTGCTTGTATACTTGCATCTACTTGAGCATACATCTCAGGCGACAATGTTCCGCTATTTAGTAACGCATATTGATCGTCCATCTGATCTTCCATTACATCTAGCAATTCTTCTAAATCTTCTTGCGCTTCTTTAATATCTTCCGCAGCTTCTTCTGCGTCTTCTATCTGATCACGCGTATCTTCTATCGTTTTTTCCAAATCTTCTATCTGCTTGTTTGTATTCATATTGCTTATATCATCCGCAGTGCCAAACTGAAGCTCATATCCCGCAACTGCAGAATCGTATTGTAAATTTGCATTCTTAATTTGTGTATCTGCTTGCTCCAATGCTTGTATGTACCCTAACTCTAACTGTGACAACGCGATCTCTGCATTTTTGATCGTATTTTCTGCATTATACAGTGTTTGCTCTCTATTTAGAAGCAGGGTTTCCTTTGACATTTCCTGATTTGTAACAGCATTTCGCGCATTAAATAACGCTTGCTCTTTAGATTTTTGCGAACTCTCCAACGCCACCATTGCGCTATCTATTTGTGCCACAACATTGTCGTCATCTATTGTGTATAGTAATTGTCCACTAGTTACATAATCTCCATCTTCTACATAAATATTTTCAACAAACCCCATCACCGGCGAAATTATATTTGCAACTTCGCTAGGCATCAGAGTTCCTACAAATTCTCCACTTTGTGCTAACGCACCTCGCACTGCTTTTACTGTATGCACCGACAATTTTAATTCTTCTTCGGGTGCGGCTATCGGCTCTTCTACCTCTGTTTCAGCATTTGCAGATGCCATACTACAGCCCGATAAAATAGAAGCCACTAAAAATACTGCCATAGCTTTTTGTAATATCTTCATCCTAAACCTCTCTTTATTATTAATATTTTCCATCCATTACCATAATATAAAGAAGTTGTGAAGAAAACATAAAGAAGCATTAATTGTTCTTAGATTTTATGTATCATTTTATTAATTGTCATTAGTAAATTTTGATGTATAATGTAAGTAGCTATTAAGTAGCGACCACAACAAAACGGAGGTATAACATGAAAATTGCACTTCTATGTGCCAATATAAAAGATGATTTACTATTTAATATTAAACAAAATATAGCAAGAGTGTTTGCAGAACTCGAATCTGAAGTAGAAGAGATCAACCTCGAAATATTGCCTTATTTTTCTGGAGGCAAAAGCGTTATGGGCGATCAGATCTTTGCCGCCATCGGTGAATGTAACGGCATCGTTGCTTTTTCTAATATTCATTTAACAGGAATCCACGGTGCCATGCAAACCTTTCTCAACTACGCAAGCGTGTATCAAGATATTGTTTATAACAAACCCCTACTTGCTCTCACGTATAGTAACACTTGGGGCGAAGAAAACGCCGCGCAACTGATAAGCTCTGCCTGGCGATTTTTAGGCGGTGTTGATGTTAATCCGCTTGCACTCAATTTTTATCTTTCTGCAGAAGATATTTCAAAAGTTGTTGAAAAACAGATGGAAAATTATTATAGACTGATCAATCAGGGCATTGCTAACATAGTTTCTACAGAACGAATGCTATTTTTAAATCGCAATACTACGGCTATTGGTGGACATGCATCAGCTTCTTTTGCGGCAGCTCCGGCTCCGGCGTCGGCTTCTTTTGCGGCAACTCCCGCTCCGGCGTCGGTTTCTTTTGCGGCAGCTCCCGCTCCGGCGTCGGCTTCTTTTRCGGCARCTCCYGCTCCGGCGTCGGCTTCTTTTACGGCAGCTCCCGCTCCGACGTCGGCTTCTTTTGCGGCAGCTCCGGCTCCGGCAATAACATCTTTTACTGCTCCACCTACGCAGTATAATACTTCAGCTCAATATACCGAAGTTTCTGCAGCTTTACCTACAGTACCGATTTCATATACTGAGGTATCTACAGCTTTACCTTCGGCTACAACAGTCCCTGTTTCTACAGCAACATTTCGCGCACCTGCTTCGTATACTACAAATATTACTGACGAAAAGGAAATTCAAGAAATCACCAATATGTTAAAAGGTAAAATTCCCGACAACTCCTTTGCAACGACCCCAGTCGGAATGTATCAAAAACCAAATTCACGCACTCCAAAAAAAATCGCGAGTTTGCCACACTACTTCGTGGCTCAACACGACCGTGGATTCGCAGCAATTATTCAGTATCTCATCAACGATACTAAAGAATCTGGATATATTACGATTCAGAATGGTGATTGTATATATGCCGAAGGAATTGTCGATAATTATACAGTAGAGATTTCTATGTTAGATAGCGTATTTGATGAACTGATTACAAAAGCGCTAAGCTATCAAAAAGCATTTATGGTTGGCCGAATTAAAGTTAAGGGCAACTTTGCAATTTTGCCGCAGCTGGATAAGATTTTTAGAAGCAGTCGCGAGTATAACTAAATTTTGAAAGGAAATGGTATTAGAAATGGAAGAATGTATTTTTTGTAAGATTGTAGATAACGAGATTCACTCATTTTGTGTGTATGAAGACGCTGATTTTAAGGTAATAATGGACAAATTTCCCGCTCAAAAGGGACATGTACTGATTATTCCCAAAGACCATAGTACGAATATTTTTGATATATCCGACGATGCTGCCGCCAAGATTTATCCCCTTGCCAAAAAGCTTTCTATAGCAATCAAGGAGACCCTTTGCGCAGATGGAATTAATATAGTTCAAAACAATGGTAAGGCGGCTAACCAAGCTGTATTTCACTTTCATCTGCATATCATTCCTAGATATGTTGATGATGGCGTAAAGCTTAACACTCCCACAAACTATGTAACTTCTGATGCAGAAATATTAGAAGTCGCAGATCTTATTCGCAATAAACTCAATTCGTAAATAACAAAACTATCAGTTGTGGTTGCATGTCTTCCACACTGATTTTCTAAAATTTACACATTATTTTTAGGCAGTTATATATTTTATTGTAATAATTCGTGATATAATATACATAATTAAGGAGGTGCCTCATGTTTGGCGATAAAACTAAAGCCTATTCAAAATATTTGATGGGAATCAGTATGGGATTTGCTTGGCTTTTTACCGGAGTTGTGTTATGGGCAAACCGAAATACTCTAACGGATAATAAAATATTT
>NZ_ABEQ01000041.3 GCF_000171335.1 Candidatus Epulonipiscium viviparus | reverse complement strand
GTAACTTTACCTCTCACCGATGCCGATCATGCGGGGACTCCAGTAACGTTGCCTCTCACTGATGATGATCATGCGGGGACTCCAGTAACTCTGCCTCTCACTGATGACGATCATGCCGGAACTCCAGTAACTCTGCCTCTCACCGATGCTGATCATGCGGGGACTCCAGTAACGTTGCCTCTCACCGATGCGCCAGTAGTAGCCACGCCGGTAATAACTGAGCTTGTACCGGAGATAGAAGTGGAAGTTGTAATAGAAAACGACAATGAATAGCGACTCTGCAATTAACTATTTCGCTCCTTTGGCTACACCAGCTGATGGAGTTTTTTTTTACGTCGCAGATAAATCGCAGATAAATCGCAGATAAATCGCAGATAAATCGGCTGGCGCATCGGGCGGGGTTGCTATTGCAAAAATATTATGCTATGATGAATTCTACACCATAATATTTATGGGAGTTTTTTATACGCAAGGAGTAGTGGCTGTGGGCAAAACAATTTTATCTATTCAGGGCCAGAAATTTTTTATTAATGAAGCATTAGTTTATAGCGATATTTCTGATGTTAACGAAAAGATGCTCGGCACCTTGATGAATGCAAGGTTTATTCAAGGTGTTTTTGATAGCGAAAACCGCCATCTGTTTAATCGATATGGTAAGGCGTTCGACGCTAATACTAATACGGACGAGCTTATTGCAGCTCTACCGGCATGGTACGAAAAAGGTCTTCGGGCTATTACGGTAGGTCTTCAAGGTGGCGGAAATTGCTTTACTATTGCAGGTGGAGATCTCAAAAATAATCCATATTCTGCGGATGGATCGTCGACTGATCAGGCGTATTTAGATAGGTTGATGCGTATTATTGAGGCTTGTGATGAGCTGGGAATTATTGTCATTGTAAGCTATTTCTATGCGGCTAATATTACGGAGCTTAACGGAGCGCAGGCGGTAATTAATATTGTAACAAATATGACCAAGTTTTTGGCGGCAACAGGATATAAAAATATCATCATAGAAATYGCTAACGAGTTTAATATTAACGRCTTTGTGAAGATGCCTATTATTCATGAATCTCAGGGAATGGTTGCTTTGTTGCATCTGGCAAAACTCTACAGTGACGGCATCCCCGTTGGTTGCAGTGGAGGGGGCGGCTTTACAAATGAGGAGGTGTGTAAGGCTAGCGATGTAGTCATAATTCATGGCAACGGCGAATCGAGATCTCGATTATATAACCATATTAAATTGGCTAAGAAATACGCTCCCGATAAGCCAATTCTCATTAATGAAGATTCGCAGGCAATCGGTCAGCTAACTGTGTGCGAAGAGGAAAGCGTTTCGTGGGGCTATTATAACAATATGACCAAGCAGGAGGTGCCGACATATTGGGAGATCACAAAGGGTGAGGACCAATTTTTTGCTTTTCGTATGGCTCAAATGTTGGGCATTGCGCAATCTGAGATACCAGAAGATGAGCAAATTTATTTTCAGGGGCTAGAGGATCAYATCCACAACAATGGAATGCGATTCCCTCGCATCGCCTCGCTGTATCCCGAGAAAATCGATTATGTGAAATTTTATGAAAACGGTGTACTTGTTTATATTTGCTATGACGAAAGTTTTACCATGAATTTCAAATGCAATTGGCAGCAGGGCGGCGTCATGACAAAAACTGGCGACGTTTGGGCAGCCGAGGTGTATTTGACCAATGGCGATATAAAGACTTTTACACATACAGTAAACAATATTTAAGTTTTGAGACCTCTCCAGTTAGGGGTCTTTTTTACTCCAACAAAAACGAGACCCCCCTAAGAAGTCTCGTCGTTATTTTTTTATGCTGTCTTATCGAATTGCGAATTATATAGATCTGCATAGAAACCGTTTTGTATTAAAAGCTCTTCGTGATTCCCTTGCTCTATTATATCTCCATCTTTTACCACCAATATTGTATCTGCATTCTTTATTGTCGAAAGCCTATGCGCTATTACAAAGCTGGTGCGCCCCTTCATCAATTCGTCCATCGCCGATTGAATTATTTGCTCCGTTCTTGTATCCACTGACGATGTCGCCTCATCTAATATCAACATCTTTCGGTCGGCTAGTATCGCTCTTGCTATTGTGATTTGCTGCTTTTGTCCCTCTGATAGGTTGATGTGGTCGTTTAAGATTGTGTTATAACCTTGCGGTAGCGTTTTAACAAAGTGATATAGCCCCACCGCTTTGATTGCTTTTTTTAGATCTTCTTCTGTTACTCCTTCTGTTGTATAGACTAAGTTTTCTCTCAAAGTTCCCTCAAACAGCCATGTGTCTTGAAGCACCATACAAAATTGCGAATGCACATCTTCTCGCTTCAAATCCTGGATGCTTATACCATCGATGAGAATTTCGCCTTTGTTTATTTCATAAAATCTCATTAGCAAATTTACAATCGTCGTTTTGCCGGCACCAGTTGGCCCTACTATTGCTATTTTTCTCCCCGGCTTTGCGGTAAAGCTAAAGTCGTGGATGATTGTCTTTTCTGGTAGGTAACCAAATTCTACATTTCTAAATTCTACTTCGCCTTGTGCTTGCTCTTCCACGGTCGCTGTTTTATCTGTTTCCTTTTCTAACTCCTCCTCTTCCAAAAAGGCAAATACCCTCTCTGCCGCCGCTGCCCCCGATTGAAGGTTTTGCATCGACTGGGCCATCTGATTTAGCGGTTGCGTAAATAATCTTATGTATAGCATAAAGGCTACTATTACTCCAAAACTTATCATGTCCGCTGACGCCATAAGCGCTCCTGTTACACATACGCATACGTATCCTAAGTTTCCAATAAATCCCATTACCGGTAGCATCAACCCCGAAAGTGCTTGCGCCGTAAACGCTGTTGTTTTTAAAGTGGTGTTATATTCATCAAATATTCTCACTGCTTCTGTCTCGCCATTGTATGCTCTTACGACTGTGTGTCCTGCGAACATTTCTTCGATATGTCCGTTTAGCATCCCCAAAGTTTTTTGTTGATTTCTAAAATGTTGCTGCGATATCTTCATTACTTTTTTCATGAATACAAAACCGATTGTTGCTGATAAGATCGCCACTATCGCTAACAGTATATTTGTCAGCACCATCATTATGATTGCCCCCACAAATAGCGTTACTGCACTTATAAATGCTCCAATTGAATTGGAGAGCGAACGCCCTATTGTATCGACATCGTTGGTTACCCTCGATAATACATCGCCCTTAGTTGTCTTAAAAAAATATTTCATCGGTAGTTTATTTATTTTCGCTGCAATGTCCTTGCGTAAGTTTTGTGCCGCTCTCTGCATCGTGTCTGCTAGCATAAATCCTTGCCAGACCGACAATACGTAATTTATCACATAAATCAGTGCAAGTGAACCGCATAAGCCCAAGATTTTTCCCATGTCTATCGTGGTATTCATCCCTTCTGAGATGGCATCCGTAACTCTCGAGAGAACTTGCGGCCCAAACACCGTAAGGACAGATGCGATAAATGAGAAGCCTATCGCAATGAGCAAAATCCATTTATACGAACTCATATAATCSARTATTTTTATTGTGATTGCTTTAAAATTTTKGGGCTTTTCTCCATGTGAAAATCCTCTTCCGGGGCCTTTTCCGCCGCCACCGCCTGGGCCGGGAACCCCGCCACCGCCTTGATKCTTATATGCTCCAAATTCATAYTCCTCTTTTTTCATGCTAATTCCTCCTCTGACAACTGTGATAGCGCTATTTGCTTATATACTTCGCAAGTTTCCAAAAGTTGGGAATGTGTGCCCATTCCAGCGATCGCTCCATCGTCTAAAACGATAATTTTATCGCAGTCTCGGATTGTGCCAATTCGCTGCCCAACAATTAGCCTGGTCGCACCTTTGCACGTTTGCTCTAATGCATTTCTAAGGACGCGATCCGTCTTATAGTCTAGTGCGCTAAATGAGTCGTCAAAAATYAGAATCGGTGGTTTCTTATATATTGCACGTGCGATTGACAGTCTTTGCTTTTGCCCACCAGAGAAATTTGAGCCACCTTGCGATACCCTACCGTTGTGCGCATCTTCGAGGGCCGCCACAAAATCTTTTGCTTGTGCTATTTCTACCGCATCTGCTAATGCATCTTGATCAAATTCACCCCCATAGCTGACATTTTCAGAAATGGTTCCCGAAAACAGTATTGCCTTTTGCGATACATATCCAATCAAATTATTTAATGCCTTCTTCTGATAGTTGCGTACATCAACCCCATTTACCAAAACTTCCCCGTCGCTAACATCGTAAAATCTTGGYACCAAATTGACYAGCGTGCTTTTTCCACAACCAGTAGAGCCAATAAACGCAACCGTTTCTCCCGCCTTYGCTGTAAAACTGATATCTTTTAGCACGTAGTCTTGCCCGTTGCCATACTGAAARCTTACGTTTTTAAACTCGATCTCGCCCTCTTTATCTTTTTCTCCTTCTTCCACAGTTCCAGAAACTATCGACGCATCTGTATTTAAAACCTCCGCTATCCTCTTGGCAGAAACGCTCGCTCTTGGTAACATCATAAAGACCATTACCAGCACCATAAACGACATTATCACTTGTATTGCGTAAGAGGAAAATACTACCATGTCAGAAAACAGAACCATTTTATCCATCCCCATTGCAGCATTGATCATCACCGCTCCTAAGAAATATATCGCCAATACCAAAAAGTTACTAGTCCCTTGAACTGTTGGCTTCAATATTGACATCACTCTTGTTGTATAAATATTTACGTCTGTTAATTTATCGTTGGCAATTTTAAATTTTGCTTGCTGATGGCTTTCGGCATTATACGCTCTAATTACGCTAAGCCCATCGATGTTTTCTTTCGTTACGCGGTTGATCCCATCGGTAAGCTCCTGTAATTGTGTAAACTTTGGTACCGCAAGCTGAATACATTTTCCTACTATAAGCAATAGTATAAATACCGCAACAACAGTCGCAACTGTCCAAACCGTATTGTTCCCCGCAATCTTGTATATAGCCCACCCAGCCATAAGCGGCGCACGGATAAGAGCTTGCATACCCATTACAACAAACATCTGAACTTGCGTAATGTCATTAGTAGTTCTGGTTATAAGACTCGCTGCYGAGAATTCATTGATTTCCTTCATCGAAAAGGACATAACCTTATTAAAAATTTTCCCGCGTACATTAAACGAAAACGTTGCAGATATGTATGATGCGACAACGGAAAYRGMCRCTGCAAGTATCAGGCCCCCAAACGAGCATAGTAGCATTAATAATCCCATGAGCAAAATCTCCCCCATGGCGCTTCCCTCGGTTTGAACCAACATCGTGATCCCAGACATGTACTCCGGAATTTTTAGGTCTAACCAAATCTGAACGCAAGTCAGGACAAATACAATTGCTATAAATCCCCAATCCTTTGGTCTCAATTCCTTTAAAATTTTTTGCATGATTTCCCTCCATTTATAATTTTATGCTTTATCAGAAGCAGTGCAAACATTCAAAATCTCTTGTTCTTGCTCTTGATTTAGCTCTCGCATTCTGCCCAAAACATAAAAGACTTTCTCCACCTCTGCCATACCAACTTCATCGATTATTTTGCCTATCGTTTGGTCCATTTGCTGATGCAACTTATTTATCGTGCTTCGGCCTTCATCGGTTAATGCAATCAAGCTAGATCGGCCGTCCTTTACATTTTGCACCTTGGTGATCAGCTTTTTATCATATAACTTTCGCAAGATAACCGTCATTCTCGCCGTGCTAACGTGCAACACCTGGCTGATGTCTTTGGATCTGACGTTTYCTCCCGATCTATTTAAAAATCTCAACACCGCGAAGGCACCTTCAGAATCACTTTTCATTTTATCAAAAACTACTTTCGGATGATTCTCATGCATGAGTTTATGTACGTGTGCTATTTCTTGTTCTGTAGCCATAGTTTTCCTCCTTTAGCTAACCCTGTTTATCACTAACTGTGTTAAGTATAATTTAATAAACCCCATTAGTCAATACCATTTTGCCATGTTTTACACTTACAGCACCTTTTAGCCAAAGCTTTGCAGCGGTACTAGCTCTTTGCACATAAAAAAAAGACTTCTCCCGAAGAAGAAGTCAGTSTGTTAATTAAGATTTGAACCAATTTTTAATGTTACTCCAAGCTGTGTTAATAAAAGTTTTCTTCGCAATGGCCGTATTTTCAGTATCCGYACCTTTTGAGAATCGATTGCGCGCCTCGCCTGATGCCAATTGATCGATTATATCATTTACCTTCTCGATRTCTGCCTCATCTAAGTCCGCTATATTCACGACAGTAATATCCAAACCTTCCACCGCTGCAAGCATCTCGACATTTGCATTATTTAACAGTAGTTTCGCATCGATCGTTATTGCTTTCAAATTTTCGAATCGATATAGTCCTGCTAATGTATTTAGATATTCCATATTTGCTAAGATCAAGTTTTCTAGTCCAGTTGCTATAAAAGTTGGTACAACATCTTCGCGTGTCAATGGYGCCATRCTTGTTGTTCTTGCATATGATACCGTCTCGCCGATGTTGGTTCCTGATAGATCCAAAGTATCTATTACAATTCCAAAATYTTCCGGTTCTCCCGATATTGCACTCACCGCACTTCTTGATGATGCCACGTCTGGCCAGCGAATTATTGTAATAGGGTTGTTTGATATATCTATCTTCGGTGTTTTCCCAGGTCTTAGTAATGACGTATACGCTGATAAATCTAGTACTTGTATATTGTTGTCGTTGATATATAGCTCCGAAACTGTGTCCGCTACRCTATCAAATTCTGTAATATTGCGTAGCTCATTAAATGCTAGATCCAAAACTGTTAGACCTTCGAAAATATATTCRYCTGTATTTGTTAGTGCATTTAATCCTTCAACTTCTTTGATGCCATATCCAGGCAAGCTCAATTCTTTGTCCATTTCGTTAAAYTGTGCCTTTATTTTGTCTCCATCTACAAATCCGTCATCGTTCATATGCTTTTCTGGTGTAGATCCCAAATAGAATTCGTTTGCTAATGCTTTCATTAAYTTATTGTTYACMGCAATCTTGTTTGTAAAGTTGCCATTTGCTTCCGGTAACTTCTCTTCTACTGCTATGCGTACAAAGAATGTTGTCATTTGGTACCARTCTTGCGCTTGGTACGTAATTAAATAAGTGCCCGGTTCTCTCGTAATGCCATTYACTCCGAGTCCAAATGCTTCGCCGTTTTTCGTAAYTGTTGCTCTAAATCCGTCGTTACCATTCCAAGCCGGGTCGCTGTCGTCTCTGTCTGTTCTYAATCCGCCTAATGGGTCCATAGCTCTAACTGTAATATCCAATTTATCACCTACAAAATGACTAAGTTCCACAATCTCTCCTTCATTGGTTAATCGTTCGTTATAGTAAATTGCCGGAGCAACGTTATCGTTAACCGCCAGTATGATTTCTATCATGGCCACATTGCCGGCCTCGTCGGTCGCTGTATAATAAAGACTATACGTTCCTGAGAAGTTCATAATGGTATCGAGGGTTCTAGGAGTTGCAGTATATTTTCCTCCAGTACTGTTCCAGCCCCAGTTTGATATCCCCGCAAATTTCACTTCCACTTCGCCGTCTTTTTCATCCACCGCCGCAAATTCTAAATCTAAGTTTTCGAAGAAATTTCGTGCTACATTATTTTTCGCAACAGGAGGATAATACATTTTGCCATCGCTTCCGCTAATTCCAGGCGACATTTCTGCTGGCTTATTCGGAGTTCCTACTGGCGTTGTCGTCCATGCGTTCGTTGTTGACGAAAGCGTTTTTCCTCCTTTAGAATCGTTTACTGTAATTACTGGTGGCGTCGTATCTGTAACCGGAACCACTGCAGCTTTTACGTCTATCGTTAGAACTAGCGGTGGCGCGATATTGCCCACAGAGTCCACTGCGTTATGCGTTATTACATATTTTCCAGCAGTTTTGGTGATCTCTTCGAAATCTCCGTTGTAGGCACTACCATTTTTGGTAATCGTTCTRACTACTTTAACTGTACCATCTTTATTATCTGTTGCTGTTTTAATATCAGGAACTATGAAATCTGATCCCGCTTCTATTTCAAATGTTGTCTCTCCGGTATATCCAAATTGCGGAGCTAGCGTATCGATAACTGCAATGGTGATCACTTTCGGAACGGCTTCGTTTCCTGCCTTATCCACTGCGCTATAAACTATTTCGTAGTTGCCCATGTATCTCGCAATATTTTTGAGTTCTCCTAAATATGGCATTGTTAAGCCATTATACTCTCGTGTCGCTTTCACTTTTACCGGTACGTTTCCATCCACTTTGTCTGTTGCTTTATATCCTTGTGGTAATGATACCGATCCACCCACTTGTACTGTCTGATTTTGGTTGACATTCGTCACGATTGTTCCTTTATAATCTGTAAAGTTGACAGTCGGAGCTTCTTTATCGGTTGTTGGAGGAATCGGATCTACCGGCGGTAAAACGTCTCCGGTTACTTTCAATGAATGTACATACATCGCTGTTCCCGTTGCGTCTTTTGCCGTATACACAATCGTGTATTCTCCTGCTGTTTTGGCAAGGTCGCCTAACTCTGTATTTGTGATGTTATAATTAATCACTTCGTTATTTTTTATCACATATATCTTCAACAACCCGGTAGTTTCTATTGCAGGTGGCGTGAACACTTTTCCAGCTTCTACCTCTGGAAGCGCTACAGCTTTTGTAATCGGATACGTCGGAGTTTTGCCACCCACAGTGATTGCAGGTGCGCTGTCCCCAGCTGCAGGGCTGACGATTGCTAGTGTGTTAATTGTTGCCTCATTTGCGGAGCTGTCCTTTGCGGTATATCCAAATTCATAAACACCAACTTCATCGTAGTTATACTTAGCCGCCAAATCTGCTTTCGATACTTTCTCTTCTGCTAGTGCTTCGCCATTAATCTTAACATTTCTATAGATTCCGGCGTCTTCTCCCTTAAATTTATCTGCTGTTAAATCGCCATCCACATTGTCGGTGGCAACAACTCCCTGAGTTAATCCCTGACCTTTATACTTGTAGATCATGTAGTCGGCAGTATTCTCGTTGAGAGCTATCGTTGGTTTAGTTACATCTACTTCTGTACCTATCGAAATGTTGATCGTGTATTTTGCAGGTGCTTTATCAGTATATAAGAACCARTCCACAACTTCTAAATTCACCACAATTTGATCCCCATTTTTTGATCCCGCTACTGCAGCTTTGATTGCCGCTACTGCGTCGGTTGTATTTGCGACTATTTCATCCCCMACAGTTGCTTGTGGCATCGTCGTTACCGGAGTTATCTCTGTACCATTTTTAGTTATCGAATATTTTGCCCATCTCAAAGCTCCATCCGATACAGATAAAGTTGGATTGTACGCACCCACATCTGCAGGCGCGATCGTTACGCTCTTAGTATCTCCCGCTGCCATCGCCGCTCCACCGTAGGAAACTTCTGCCTTCTCAAATTCTTGTGAATACAACATCACTGCCATAGAAGTTTCGTTGCCAACTTCGTCTGTTGAAGTTATCGTAACTCGATAGTTTCCTGCCTTATTCATAACGGCCATCATATCCTCAAATTTGGTAACGCCTCTCTCATCGTGTACTTCATACTTATAAGTTACAGCTCCGTCCACTTCATCTTTTGCGGTAATGGTATACGGGAATGTGTCTGCCAAATTAAATACCGCACTCGGCTTCTCTCCCAATTTATTTGATATAAATTCAAACGACGTCGCCGCATTGCCAGCCCCTTGCTTCAGTCCTTCTGCTTTAAACGTAATCACTGGCCCCGTGGCATCCACATGTATTGTTACGYTCAACGTATCGTTGTTGGTTCCATCGCTTACAGTATAAGTTATTACATAAGTTGCTTCTTCCGCACTAGTGATTCCTGCTACTCCAGCTGTAAATGCTTCGCCGTTCTTCGTCACAGTAGTTTTGATATCTGCAGTAACATTATCTGTGCCGTCCATAGCTGTTGCCGTAAGAGTTGGAATTGCGCCGTCTTTCTTCACTTTCACAGTAAAGTCGTCAGTATGCTCAGTGGTTCCATCGTTTACTGCTATTTGAGGTACAGTTGTATCCACACCAGCCGCCACATATTCCAATGCTATATTAAAAGTTTGGTCTGGCACATTGTATGCCTCTGTTACAAATTTCACAGTAAACTTATCTCCAACTGCTGGAGCTTCCAACGCAGTGCTGATGTCAGTAATCGCCTTTGGAAGGTCAGCCATCTTTCCAGTAGTAGGTGCCAAAATCTCACTGCCGCCTACTTTAGTTACAGAATACGTAAATTGATTTAGTGAATCTTCAATAATTTCGATCGTCGGTGCGTATGGCATTCCTACATTCAACTTGTGCTCTATTTCATTCGTAACCTCGTTATACGTCTTTCCATTATATACGAATTTTACAGGAACATATTCTTTCACAGTTAGCTTAACAATCATTTCTGCAGTATTTCCGGCATCATCAGTTGCTCTGAAAGTTACAAAGTAATTGCCTTTCTTTTTGGTGATATCTTCCAATTTTTCAAGAGTCATCGGAGGTTCAGTAATTTTATTCTCGCTTACTTCCCAGGTCAGTTCAACATCTTTTGAGATATTGTCTGTGACGTTTGTTGTAACCGTAATAATATCTCCTTGAGTCATGCTCTCAAACATCGTAAACATAGTGTCCCCGTTAGGATACGGATTAGCGCTACTAAATGTCTGAGGCTCTCCTGGTGTTTCCTCTTTGCCATACTTGTATCCGCTAAATGTAAACGTAATCACAGGCTTTTCGTCATCCGCTACAGCCTTAACCACTACTTCTACTTCCTTCGGTTCGGCCTTATTTCCAGCAATATCTTTTGCGGAGTAAATAATTCGATGCGTGCCTACTTTGTTTGTATCAACAGTAGTACTAATTTTGTTATCTGGGTCCATAACCGCCACGTTAACAGTAACTACGTCGTCTCTATCATCAGTTGCACTAGGAACTGGCGGCATAGTGAATGCCCCCCCTTGAGCCACTTCATATTTAAGCGGGTCTGGATCAGCTATAATCGGAGCTATCTCATCTGGAGTTGCGACAACATTTACAGTTAGGAAAAACTCGGCATAGTCGCCTCTAGTTGCATGTAAATAACCTTGCCATTGAGATGCGTAATACGATAACTTATGCGTACCTTCTTGCGTACCCAACACTTTAACCATATCCCATATTTGAGCATCGGTATAAACTTTGCCTGCCGAAGCTCCTGTGTCATCTAATTGATATGGCTGTTGTGTTGCAGCAAGCACTAAATCATTTCCACTGGCATCTTTATGCGGAAGTACTTGGGTCTCAACTCCAGCGATAGTGCTCACAATCTTCACTGGCGCCTTTCCTGCTCGCAATGAATTATCATACGGTACGACGTTTGGTGCGAGAGTTCCGGTCGCCTCCACTACATGCTCGATAGTAGCCTCTGCTAAATCATCTTGCAATACGTCTTCAAAATAAAATACTGGTTTTTGATTATCTTGAATAACGGTAGTATACATAAACATAGATGATTTGGTTGGGTCATTCTTGTTGGTTGCTTTAACAGTTGTTGTGTAATAAGCCGGAGTTTTAAATATGTCCTCTAGCGGTACAGTTTGAGATAAGTTGGCAATGCTCGCGGTATAATCCACTTGAAGATCTGCCTCGATATCTGTTGTGTGAGTAATATCCAGAGTTTCTGGGGTATCGGTCATTAACCTAAATACTTGCTTTCCGGCTACTACCGGATTTCCAGTTCGCTCATCTGTTACAGTAATCACCGGAAGCCCTGTCGCATCTACCGCTTCTTCTGAAACTACAATTGTCATCGTCAATGTGTCTGTTGCAACTCCGTCTGTTGCAGTATAAACAGCTTTATACGTTCCCGGTGTTTTTGTAATGTCAGGGAATTTGTTATCCTTAATAATAGTATTTGATTCATCGGTAACAATTCTGGTAAGTTTTGCCATTGCAGCGTTCTCGACCATAGTTACATTAACAATCAAAGCTTCATTTTTCTTAAGATTTAGCGTTTGCGTATCTCCCGCATCTACGCCGTTGTAATATATAACCGGCGGGATATCATCCACTACTTTAATTTGAACATCCTTTGTCGCTTCATTTCCATATGCGTCCCTTGCTAAGAATATTACAGAATACGTACCACTCAAGCTAGTCACGGTGGYTTCTGTCCACGYGTTATCAGTATTAAGGAATCCGCCCTGTCTTCTAATAATGGAATACGTCGTATCTAATTTCACTCCGTTTTCATCTGTTGCGACAATAGCCGGAATCACAAACTCCTCGCCAACGTYAAACTCAAGCTTCGCATCTGGTGGMATCGTAAATGTAATTCCTTCGGCAACTGCCTCTGTGATGGTTACCGTAATAACAACCGGTTCGGACACATTGTTCTCCGAGTCTGTTGCAGTATAAGTAAACGTAAACACAGTCCCCACTTCTGCAGCTGTATCAAAAGCAGTCTCAGTTCCGTTGACGCTCACTTTGTATGTTGCAGTAACTTCGCCGTCTTCCACATCGGTAGCTTTCAATTCAGGTATATCAAATTTTCCGCCCTGAGCGACATCGTATTCTAATATATCTGGTACAGTAATCACTGGTGCGTTCGCCGCTGGAGCCACAGTTAGCGTCTGTAAGAACATTCCCGCTTTTTCTGGATTGGCGTTATCCACTGCCATATATCCAATCGTATATACGCCCTCTTCATTWGCAAGCGCCTTCACATCGTCGATTGTCGCATCGCCGTTTACCATTGTTACATCGAGTGTCTCTTTTTCTCCTGCAGATTTTAATATTGCTATTTTTAATGTAGCATCTGGTGGAATAACAACATTCGGCGTATACGCTTTACCTTTCGTTGTTTCTACAGCTTTAAACTCCATCTTGGTGCCTTCAGCATTTGTATATGCAGCTTCGGCGCCATCTACTGTAATGATTGGATTTTCTGCTTGTTGTGATTTGTTAGGAGTCGTAAATACATACACTGTAGATTTAATCGCATTGCTATCTTTATCTGAAACTTCATATACATACTGGTGCAATCCAAATGTCGCTGCCTTGCCTGTGTCATCATCGGCGCCAGTTGCTCCCATAAATGTTGCCTGAATTTCGCCTGCAGGGTTAATAAGCGTACGTTTCGTTTTGCTGATCAAGCTTCCATCTTCTCTATCGGTTGCCGCAAATGGGAAAAATGGTCGAGCTTTGGTACTGATTGTAATAATATCTTTTGTTGCCACGTTGTTGATTCCGAAGGACGGCTCTGCTTGATCATGGGCAGTAGTGTGAATATGCGTCAAAGCCTGAGAACCCTTAGCGTTTGTTGCCGTAAAAGTAGTTGTTATTACGTTTACTCTAGTTTTGGATACAGGAATACTTCCGTGTGAAGCCGATTGTTTCCAATCAGAGATCTGTGCACTCGTATCGTCCAGTAAAGTTTTGATATGATCTTCAGTTGGAGCCGCTGCAGCTAAGTCGGTGGTAATTTCTTCCTTTAAAGTCGAGCCATCTGCGAATTTTGGTCCATCAGTAACTACATTTATGGTCCCTACAATAGTCTTATTTAATGTAGAATCGAAAGTATCTTCYGCAACAAAGGTTAAAGTATAAGTTCCTGCCGCATTTGTTATATCCTCGATACTTCCGGTCCAAGCATTGTCGCCCACTTTCTTAACTGTAGGACCAGATGCATCAATATCGACTCCTTCGTCTGTTGCCGTTGCTTGAATAAGCGGCAAGATGTCTAACATTTTAAATGTCAACTCAAAATCTTCGATATAAGACTTAGTTTCATCGGTTACAGTTAACACTGGCGCAGTATTTTCACCCGCAGTTACTGTTATTTCCTCGATATATGCCCCAGCTTTTGTAGGGTCAGTCTTGTCAATAGTCATATATGCGATAGTAAAGATTCCTGCGGTCCTTGCAAYAGTTTTAACATCGTCGATCGAACCATTCAATGTCACTACTTCTACATCTCTATTTGGACCTACTGGTGTTGTAGATAGCACGATAGTCTGAACCGAACTATTCACAAACGGATATACCACCTCAGGCATGAACGGCGTATATTGCGCAAGCGTCCTCGTCTCCACAGTTAGCTTATCTGGAGCAGTATATGTCGGAGTTTTGCCATCCACAGTAATCTCCAATTTATTTGGATCATCTTCCTTCGGCACCGCAATGCTAAAGAACGTCGCATCTTCTGTATGCCCATCGCTATCTGTTATCTCATGTCTATGCTGATACAAACCAAACTGATCAACTTTTGCTTCAGTTGCAGAATCTTTATAGCCTGTGTAAGTGCCAATAACTTTGCCATCAGGGCCGGTTAGCGTTCTTGTGGTAGAAGGAATTAAGCTTCCATCTTCCCTATCTGCTGCTGCAAACGGATACCATTCCTGACCTTTTACTATCGGCAAAATATTATCCTTTGCAGTCGTGTTGAATATATAGAACGCAGGCTCCTCCTGATTTAGTGCCAATGTGCGTGTATAAACTAGATCATTTACTTTTCCATCTAATGTTGCCGTAAACGGAATGCGTACTACATTAACTTTGTTATTTAAAAATTTACTGTTATATCCCCACATAACTTTTCCAGGAGTAACAGTTACGTCCGGGTCCTCTGCGAATTGAGTATCAAGCATGCTCTTTAGAGTGGCCGCCAGATCTGCTGCCTCTATCGACGGAGCGTTTGGATCGATAGAGTTCAAATGGATATCCTCTTTCTCGAGTTCGCCATTAGCAAATGTTGGAGCACCCACCACCACTGCCGCTTTCACAGTTACATTAATAATCATCTGCGTTTCGTTGGTTCCATCAAAAGCTTTAATATCAATTACATACGCAGTGTCCGCCGCTGCCAACTTATTAAGCTCAGCTTTTAGGGCCGTCGCGATATCGGCAGCCGTTGCCCCCGTAATTGCTACACCAGCAAGCGTAACAGTAGGCACAATAGTAGCCTTATCAGTAACAGTAATCGACACCTCTGGTGCAGTCATAGCCGTCATTTCAAACGCGCCAGTAGTAGGAGTCGCACTTTGAGCGTTTAGACTAAATTTGCCTGCAGTAAAGTCGATACTCGGAAATACGGTATCTGGTTCGCTCTCTACAACTGTAACAGCCACTGATTGCTGGTCTGCTCTATTTCCTGCTTGGTCTACCGCATCATAACGAATCTTGTACTCGTTAAGTTTAGACGTATCGACCGCATCAACAATCACGCCTTCCTCTTCAAGCGCAATTTTATTTTCGTCCGTCAAAACAATTGCCATCAACTCGGCAATCTCCGCAGTTTCCAATCCTGTCACATCATAAATCGTAGTTATAACCGTTAATCTGTCTGTGCTATTATCAGTTACAGCTGGCACTGGAGGCATCTCAAACTCATCGCCCTTATTCACATCAATTTTAGCATTAGCCGGAGCCGCGATCACTGGTTTTTCGGTATCCGCGCCTGGTGCCACTGCCAACGCATCTACATTGATGGTCACTTCTGCACTTTTGTCGATTCCCAGAGCAATACCTTGCTGCCAATCTTTTGCCACAAATCGTAGCTTATACTTTCCTACGGTCTCTCCAACTTTATTTAGCGAATCTACAAATCCTGTACCCGCAGTTTTGTCGTTAAACTTAATCAATGCCGATTCGGCACCACCCGGAGGCGTAATATGAACTCCCGATCCACCAGCATTTAGCGAGTTGTCTGTTATTGAAATATCGKYGGCATTAAATCTCTCTGTTGGGTTTAACGTAATATCAAGCGYCCCTTTATTTGGTATTGCTTCTCCTTTATAACTAATTATCGGAACACTGGTGTCCACAATTCTAATATTAATGCGTCTTACCGTCGCCTTGTCACCATCTTTAGCTTGTAGAGTAACGGTGTAATACCCTGGCACATTTAAGAATTGCTCTATAGTTGAAAATTGCGTATTGTTATCATGCGTAATATTGGAAACTATAACCTCCAGCGGTGTTGCTGCATCTGATTTGGTAGCGGAGTATTGTACCAATTTCTGGAATTCTTCTACAGTGGTATTCATCGCGACTTCGTGGTTATAAGGCTTCGTACCTCCAGTATCTTCGTCCTCGCTTCTAACAATGCCGTTCTTATCTCTAATCGTAATGATCGGCGCGTTTTCTACCGCTTCTGGAGTCCCATCTTTAACTTCAATCTGAATATAAATAGATCTCCAATTGATAACGTCATTAGCGG
The DNA here is from genome assembly GCF_000171335.1 of Candidatus Epulonipiscium viviparus. Classification (GTDB taxonomy): domain Bacteria; phylum Bacillota; class Clostridia; order Lachnospirales; family Cellulosilyticaceae; genus Epulonipiscioides; species Epulonipiscioides viviparus. The sequence continues at coordinate 10,514 of NZ_ABEQ01000041.3, read as the reverse complement.
AGTAAATAACAGTGTAATCGCCCGCTACTTGATTTGGAATTTCCGAAATATCGATTTCCTTTCCCTCTACCTTAAATTTTGGTGGCAAACTTCCGGATGGCGTGCCCGGAGCAATTAATCCTGGATATATATCAAATCTAATTGCAGGTACAGGAGTATTCGCATCAGTTACGGTAATTTCTGGTGCATATACCGATCCCTTGATCAAAGCCTTCTCCCCGGTCAATGCGATCAACGCCTGATTTGCTTGTTCAACTCCGTTATACAAAATCACCGGTGCTGTCGCATCAGTAACGTTCACCGTAATCGTATAAGTTCCCGGTACACCAGACGCAGATGTCGCGCTATAAATTATTCTATATGTTCCGGAAATATTGGTGAGCGCATCTTCGCGTATAATAGAATTGGTCTTGTTTAAGATTGTTCTTTTCACCTCAAGCGGCTTTTGTAAATACCCATCAACCGCAGTGACATCTGGTATAGTAAATTCCGAACCAGACTCTATTTCATACATAGGCTCTCCCGGATTAAAGAATATCGCGCCAGCCATTTCCGCAACTACTTCAACAGTAATTGTATATGGAGCCGATGTCGCACCAGCAGAGTCAGTTGCTGTATAAGCGACAGTATATACGCCCTCCACTGCAATCATATCAGCAAGACTAGTTATCGGATTATTGCCAGAATCTGTAATTGCGTGAGTCACGGCAACCTCTTTATTTGCAGCATCGTCTTCTTTATCAGTTACGATAGGAGTTGGAAATACAAATAATTCGTCATTGAGAAGTACTGTATATTTATTTTGACCTAACGGAGTGATTTTTGGCGCAGTGTTCGCGGCGGTTACAGTTAAAGTAATCGTTAAAGTATCGGTTAAAGTTGGCTCAGTCGCATCAGCTGCTGTAATCACGATCGTATGCGGACCAATAGGCAACGCCTTGATTGCGTTATCAAATTCTGCTGGTGTATGAGGTACAGCTGGAGCTCCGTCTATAGAATAAGTCAGCTTTGCATCAGTCTCATTAGTAGTAATCGCCTTTAACGTTCCGCCCACTTCGATAGTTTCGATTATTGTATCAGTCGGTGCTCCATCATAAGAAATTACTGGTGCCACATTCGCGGCGGTTACAGTTAAAGTAATCGTTAAAGTATCGGTTAAAGTTGAATCAGTCGCATCAGCTGCTGTAATCACGATCGTATACTGACCAGCAGTCAACTTCTTGATTGCGTTATCAAATTCTGTTTGTGTATGAGGTAAAGCTGGAGCTCCGTCTATAGAATAAGTCAGCTTTGCATCATTCTCATTAGTAGTAATCGCCGCTAAAGTTTCGCCCGCTGTAATCGAAAGCTCTTTTGTATCTCCAGCATCTGCTCCATCATAAGAAATTTCTGGTGCCACATTCGCGGCAGTTATAGTTAAATTAATCGTTAAAGTATCGGTTAAAGTTGGATCAAGCGCATCAGTCGCTGTAATCACGATCGTATATTGACCAGCAGTCAACTTCTTGATTGCGTTATCAAATTCTGTTTGTGTGTGAGGTAAAGCTGGAGCTCCGTTTATAGAATAAGTCAGCTTTGCATCATTCTCATTAGTAGTAATCTCCTTTATAGTTACGCCCTCTGCGATCACTACAATGGTTTCATTAGTCGGTACTCCGCCATAAGAAATTTCTGGTGCCACATTCTTAGGTATAATAATAATCGTCGCTTTTAGCGTGCCCGTATTAGTTCCATCGCTTACAGTATAAGTGATCACATACGTCGCTACTTCGGCGCTGGTAATTCCTTCCACTCCAGCTGTAAATGCTTCGCCGTTCTTCGTCACAGCAGTTTGGATATCAGCGGTAATATCAGTTGTTTCATCCATCGCTGTTGCCGTAAACGTTGGAATAGTCTCTCCTACTTCCAGCTCTACCTCAAAGTTTTTGATATGAGCAGTAGTTCCATCATTTACAGTAATTTGCGGTACACTTGTATCCACATCAGCCGCCACATATTCCAATGCTATATCAAAAGTTTGGTCTGGCACATTGTACGCTTTTGTTACAAATTTCACAGTAAACTTCTCTCCCAATACTGGAGTTCCCAACGCAGTGTTGATATCAGCAATCGCCTTTGCAATGTCGCTCTTTTCGGTAGTAGGTGCCAAAATCTCACCGCCACCTACCTTATCTACAGAATACGTAAAGTTGTCTAGTGAATCCTCAATAATTTCGATCGTCGGTGCGTATGACTCTCCTACCTTCAATTTGTGCTCTATATCATTTTTAACTTCTTTATACGATTGCCCGTTATAGACAAACTCCGCCGGAATGTATTCTTTCACAGTTAGCTTAACAATCATTTCTGCAGCGTTTCCGGCCTCATCAGTTGCTGTGAAAGTTACAAAGTAATTGCCTTTCTTTTTGGTGATATCTTCCAAATTTTCAAAAGTCGTCGGAGGTTCAGTAATTTTATTCTCGTGTACTTCCCAGGTCAGTTGAACATTTTCTGAGATATTGTCTGTGACGTTTGTTACAACAGTAATAATATCTCCTTGAGTCATGTTCTCAGCCATCGTAAACATAGTTTCCCCATCAGGATAAGTATCAGCGCTACTAAATGTCTGAGGCTCTCCTGGTGTTTCCTCTTTGCCATACTTGTATCCGCTAAATGTAAACGTAATCACAGGCTTTTCGGTATCTACCGCTTCTGACACAGTTACAGTAACTACAACTTCATTCGATTTAGCGTTCTCGGAGTCGGTCGCTACAAATGTTACTTTATAAACTCCAACTTTCGATAGCATTGTCGCAACATCTTCTATAGGTGCATCCGTGGAATCTTTGATTGTATGAGTTACAGAAATCGGTTTGCTTGCCGCATCGTCCTCTTTGTCTGTTGCATTCAATTCTGGTAACGCAAAGTCTACTGCACCTACAGTGGCAGTTACATTGGCATCTTCAGGATTTTTCAAAGCCAATACCGGCGCTTCGTTTGCAGGATCTGTTACTGTAACAGTAATTTCAACTGGGTCAGATACACCTCCCACATTGTCAGTTGCAATATATTTTACGGTGTATATTCCAGCTTTTTCCACCATCTTTGCAACGTCGGCAACTATCGCGTTATCGGCATCGTAAATCGTAGAAGTAGCTGTTAGAGTGCCATCCTCAGGATCTTCCGCGTTTACAGTTGGTAAGGTGATTACTGTTCCTACAGTTGTAGTAAGCTTTGTCTCGGTTGGCGGTGTAATAACAGGCTTTTCATTTGCCGTTACTGTCACCAACTCTGCGTATACGCCACCCTGTCCTCCAGCGGACTCTGCGGTGAGAATTACGAAATACCTTCCAGGCTCTTCAACATTTAACGATTTATAATCGATATCGGTTGGCGATACGTTATCCACATTGTTAGCGCCATTCAGCTTAAATACTCTACCAACTACTGCCGCCGGGTCTGCTCCTTCTGTTATTGTAATATTCTGTGCATACGGCTGATGTTGCGCCAAATCAACTCTCGGTACAGTGGTGTCTTTTAGTGGCCATGTCGAAATCGCTCTACCATCTACAGTAAATAGCGGAGTTCCAGGAATCACGACGGTATCGTTACTGTTAGCTATCGGCGATGCCACAAACGTATAATTCAAACTTGCCATATTGCTATCAGAATCTAGCAGTTCATAATATATCTCATACGCACCAGGTCCTTTATTAAACGCAACTGCAATACCACTAGCTCCCTTGTAGATATGTTGGCGAGCAACAATTTCCTCCCCAGCTTTCGATACAGTCATATATACTCCTGTTCCCTCTGCTGGCTTAAACGAGTACAAATCTCCGTCTTTTACATCTAGGGCAGTTATTCCTGGTGAAACACTGGTAGCTTTGTCCGAGAACCCTATCGTATCCCAGGCTTTTTCATTTGCCTCAAAGTGTGGATTCTCATTAGTTACATCTGGCATGATTACCACTATAATCACGAGAGTTTTTGACGAGTCTCCTGGGTGTGTATACGTCAGCGAGTATGATCCATGTTTACTTGAATCCACCTCTGCCTGATTACCTTTTCCAGTCAATTTAACTACTACCGGAGTTAATACCTCTCCTGCTGCACCGTCAACTACAGACTTCACTTCTGGTGCAGTATATGTGTCGCCCTTAGATAATGCGATCCCGGCATCTTGATTTGCGGCATTGCCATCTCGTATAAAGTCAACTCCCGCAAACGATTCTATCACTTTAATCGTTACTACAATAGTTTTATCGAGGCTAGGATCAAATCCATCCGCAACAAAATAGGTCACAGTATATTCTCCAACTTCTGCCGTATCGATATCAGCCAGCCCACCAGGTAAAACGGTTTCTCCTTTTTTAACAACAGGGTCTGCCACAGTAACATCGATTCCGTTATCCGTCGCCGTTGCGCTAAGAGTTGGTGCCGGCTCGTTTAGCATAACAGTTGTTATTGTATCTGAAGTATAATTATTTTCTCCATTTGTTACGGTCAAAACTGGCGCAGTATTCTCACCCGCAGTTACTGTTATCTGTTGAGCATATAATCCTGCGTCGTTACCACTTTTTGCCATATATACAACTTCATATTCCCCAGCTGTTTCTGCTATTGATTTTACCGCATCTACATTGGTGACTTTGTCTTTTGCTACAGTCACTTCCCAGCCAGCTTCAATAGGCTCAGATTTCAGTATCGTAATCTCCAACGTGCTTCCATCTGCGATTTCTACAGCAGGTACATAAGGTGCGTATTGCTCTATCGTTTTTTTCGGAACTGCCAGATTTATACCGTCGGTCTTATATTCAGGTGCAAGAGTGTCTACAGTTATCGACGGACCTGCTTCATATTCAGTTTTATTTGGATGTATAACACCATAAAATGTCGCGGTTGTAGAATTGTTATCACTATCTGTTACTTCATATACGTATTTGTGAATGCCATATGCATTCGCCTTGACCTTCTCTGTCGGAAGTACTGGTCCTGTATATTCTACTGTAGTATTTCCAGTAGGGTCTATTAAAGTTCTACTAGTTTGATCTATCAGCACTCCATCTGTTTTATCGGTTACAGCAAATGGGAAGAATGCACGACCCTTAGGGCTATGAACTATCGCATCTTTAGACGATGAATTAAATATTCCAAACGATGGCGCTTCCTGATCTACAATAGTGTACTGAATATAAGTTAAATTGCTAGCAATGCCGCCCGCATTTGTTGCTGTAAAAGTAGTTGTTATCACATTTACTCTTTCGCTATTAAATACCGGATTTAATCCATACGCAGCTTTTTGCGCAAAATCCGAAATTGTAGCCGTTGAATCAGATAGCAACGCGGCCAAATCGGCTTCCGTTATAACAGTTGCATTCAATTTAGTTTCCTGAACAGTTTTTGTTACCCCGCCATCTTTAAATTCTGGACCAGCCGCAGCAGTTACAGTTAAAGTAATCGTTAAAGTATCGGTGAAAGTTGGCTCAAGCGCATCAGTCGCTACGATCACGATTGTATGCGTACCAGCAGTCAACGCCTTGATCGCTTCATCAAATACTGGTTTATCATAATCAACTGCTGCCCCTTCGCCGATTTTGAAAGTCAACTTTGCATCAGTCTCATTAATAGTAATCTCCGCTAAAGTTTCGCCCGCTGTAATCGAAAGCGCTTTTGTATCTCCAACATCTGCTCCATCATAAGAAATTACTGGTGCCACATTCGCGGCGGTTACAGTTAAAGTAATCGTTAAAGTATCGGTAAAAGTTGGCTCAAGCGCATCAGTCGCTACGATCACGATTGTATGCTCACCTGCAGTCAACGCCTTGATCGCTTCATCAAATACTGGTTTATCATAATCAACTGCTGCCCCTTCGCCGATTTTGAAAGTCAGCTTTGCATCAGTCTCATTAGTAGTAATCTCCGCTAAAGTTTCGCCCGCTATAATCGAAAGCTCTTTTGTATCTCCAACATCTGCTCCATCATAAGAAATTACTGGTGCCACATTCGCGGCAGCTACAGTTAAAGTAATCGTTAAAGTATCGGTAAAAGTTGGCTCAGTCGCATCAGTCGCTACGATCACGATTGTATACTCACCTGCAGTCAACGCCTTGATCGCTTCATCAAATACTGTTTTATCATAATCAACTGCTGCCCCTTCGCCGATTTTGAAAGTCAGCTTTGCATCAGTCTCATTAGTAGTAATCTCCGCTAAAGTTCCGCCCGCTGTAATCGAAAGCGCTTTTGTATCTCCAACATCTGCTCCATCATAAGAAATTACTGGTGCCACATTCGCGGCAGCTACAGTTAAAGTAATCGTTAAAGTATCGGTTAAAATTGAATCAAGCGCATCAGTCGCTACGATCACGATTGTATGCGTACCAACAGGCAACGCCTTGATTGCGTTATCAAATACTGTTTTATCATAATCAACTGCTGCCTCTTCGCCGATTTTGAAAGTCAACTTTGCATCATCCTCATTAGTAGTAATCGCCGCTAAAGTTCCGCCCGCTGTAATCGAAAGCGCTTTTGTATCTCCAACATCTGCTCCATCATAAGAAATTACTGGTGCCACATTCGCGGCAATAGTGAGGTTGATCGTAAATTTATCTGAAAGACCTGCATTGTCTGTTGCGGTTACAACAATTTTATGAGCCCCAGCTGCAAGTGTCTTAATTTTAGTGTTCAGTTCTTCTTGAGTTGTATATGTGCCTTCGCCCTCGATAGCAAATGACCAAGTTATAGAATCATTTTCTGCGTCGACTGCTGTGATCGACTTTGTTAATTCGCCGTTTTGAGCAATGGATTCGTCTACCGTTTCGCCTGCCTCTGCCCCATCATAGTGTATCACTGGTGCACCATTAACTTTTATTGTCACAGATAACGTACCGCTTTGTGTATTGTCTATACTATCTGCAACAGAATAGGTGATAACGTACTCACCCGCCGCGTTAGAAATAGTGTCGATTCCTCCTGTAAAGTCTGCTCCATCTTTTGTTATAGAAATAGTAGGTGCGTTCACTGTTAAATCTACATCTTTTCCATCGTCTGTTGCGCTAAGAATAATTTCTGGCGCAGCATCTCCCATATTTATTTCAATTGGATTCTGGAGTATTGCTCCCTTGTATGTTGCACTAACTATAGGCATCTCGTTTGCCGCAACCACGACGGTTATCACCACAGAAGAAGTTTTGGTCTGAGGTGGCTCCTCGCTTGTCTCGTATTTTACTTCATACGTATATTTATAAGTGCCAGGATTTTTCAACGCTGTGTCAGGATCGGTTACTTCGGCATCGGTAGAATCGGTTATTTTAGCAGGAACGACTTGTGGTACTGGATTATTTTTGGTGGTATATGTGCCCTTCAATTTAGGTGCAGCTTCTCCGGCGATCATGTTGATTAGCCCATCGGCAGTAAAAGTTTTTTCGCTCTCTTCTCCTTCATTAAGAATTATTGAAAATTTAGGTGCATTAACCTCAGGGTCCTCTTTTATCAATACACTAATTTCCAGCGTCGCTTCATTTTTCGACTTGTCTACTGCAGTATAAGTAATAGTATACGTCCCTGGCTGATCAAGAGTAGTACTTGACACTTCCACTGGTGGGTCACCCATTGTCACCGTTCGAGTAGGTGTTACGTCCCCATCATAATTATCAGTCGCAGTAACAGTAAGTGTGCTTAGATCAAATGACCCGCCAAATTCAATCACATGAGTTAGCTCTCCGTCATAAGTAATTTCTGGTTTCTTGTCATCAATCACTTTAATCGTCGCTGTTAGCGTTGCGCTTTTGCTAGGGTCTTCCACATCTGCGACCGACCAAGTTGCGGTATAAGTTCCTACTTTTTTCATGAGCGCATCAAAATCAGCTATGTCCTCATTCACAGCTTCTCCGACGTCATTAATAGTTTGCGTAATCGTCAAGGTTATTTCTGACGGATTAATATCAACCTCTCCGTCCGTTGCGGATGCAACCAAGTTGTTTAGAGAGTCTGCCGTATTTCCAAAAGTTTGATCGAGGGTAAAGTCGCTAGTATAGCTTACTGAGCCATGAGAAATGGTAATTGTAGGCATAACATTTTCGATAACTTCTATAGGAATTTCCTTAGTTGAGGAAGCCGTAAATGTAGTCGAGTCTGTTGCTTGATATACGATTTTATACGTTCCAGCTTCTGCAAACGTGTATGGGTCCGTCAAAGCTTTTGCGTTAGTAAAGTCTGGCGCAGCGCCTCCTTCTGTAACCACATATTTGATAGTCACAGGATATGTGGCTGCCTGAGAGTGATCAACCATTTCTGGGTCCACAGCTGTTAGCGCTGGAACATTATATGCGATTCCTGCGAACGGAGATTTTGGAGTCTCTGAATAGTCATCAAACGTTGGTGGCTGATTTTCTAATACAGTAACAGGTTTTTTCACCGGCGCCGCTGGAATGTTTTTGTCATTCGTATAATTAACTACCAACATGTATTCACCAGGTGTCGTAGTATCGATCTTCGCAATATCTTCTCCCGCAGCATTGGTATAGGAAATTGTTATTCCTTCAGCATCGCTTGCAATTGGTTTCGAATCTACTAAAATTGATAGCGCGGTACTAGAGAGATCATATTCTGCTTCACTCATGTATGATACTTCTTCGAGATATTTGATCACATCCAGAGTTGGTGCGCCTATCGCTGTCACTGTCAAGTTGATCACAACTGGATCACTAGCCATTCCGCCTTCTCTAGTTTCATGTGCTACATAAGTGATAGTATATTTTCCGGGTAGCAGAAAAGAGAACGTGCTACCGGTTTCTAAATCTAACTCTCCTGGTGATTCAAAGTCAGCTACTTCTGTAGATCCAATTGTATATTTAATTACAAGCTCATCCCCATCAACATCGGTTGCGATAATCTGAGGAATAGGAAACGTGTCTCCTATATTCGATGTATAGTCAGCAGAAATAGAATTTTTATCCAACACAGGTTTTTCACCATCTGCTGTTACCTTAAGATCGCGAGTAACCGGTTTTGCGTCGACAACTTCATTTGTATCTGGATCTGTGTATGATGCGGTATAGGTGAATGTGTAATCCCCGGCACCGCCAGCTTTTATAGCATCTATGGCAGCAGCACCATTATCTGGAGCAGGTCCTGACGGTAAAGTGGTTATCATCAAAGCGCCTTTTTTCTCTACTGTCACTTCATAAGCAATCCCTGGATCATCATGATTCAAAGCATTATCACCATAATCAAAACTTGGATATGGCCACTTATATTGATCGATGTTCTTAAGAGCGATTGAAGGATTAGCGTCCTCAGTCAGATTAATAATCAGTTCGCCCTTTTCTAGTGAAGTAACATTTACTGTGATCACTAATGTATCTGTATTCGCAGGATCTATATGTTTATATGTGATTGTATATTGCCCCACCGCATCTTCTATAGTATCAATTGTGCCACTCCAACTTGAGTCACCAACTTTCTTAACCTCCGGAACAGGGTTCATCACTTCTGTAGCTGCAATCATAAAGTAGCTGCTTTTTAGATTACCCGCATCCAATGTAGTATCCAGAGTTGTATCTGTTGTAATCATTTGACCCTTGAATTTTCCATCTGTTATTAGAACCCCAAGACTTGGACTAGTTATAACATTCACTTCGTATACTGCTTGAGAATCGCCTTCATTTGCATAGTATGATACCGTATATGTAATTTCCTCTTCAGCGGCTCTAAGCCTTGTAAAGGCATCACGGCTCGAGCTTATTGCTAATACACCCTCTTCTTCCTGTATATCTTTTCCATTTTCAGTAATTCTTGAAAACAAAGGCAACGATGCGTCTGGATCAAGCGATACTGTTGGAAGTATGTATTCTTCTCCTGCATATATAGTCTTTCTCGTGCTAACTGCTGTATATGGGTAAGTCGCGCTTACATCAACCCGTTGACCGTCTACATATATTTCTGTTAACGAATTAATAGCAAACTCATCGGGGGAATCCTCCGAAACTTTAAAACTGTCTGGCACCATTGTCGCAATGCCACCGTTTTCTTCTGTTGATTCTTCATCGAATTCAAAGTCTTCAATATTTTCTTCTATTTCTTTCTCTTCTTGTTCAAAGAAATCTTCGTAACTATTCATAGTTTCATCTATAAAGACATCGTCAAAACTATCGCCGAAACTATCGTCGAAACTATCGTCGAAACTATCGTCAAAACTACTGTCGAAACTACTGTCAAAACTTTCATCAAAAACGTCTGCATCTCCATATGGATAAAATATTTCATCCAACAATTCTTCTTGTTCTATCATTTCTTCAAATATACCCAAGCTATCATCTAAAAAGTTATCAAACTCCATAGAATATGCTGGAATATTTAAAGTAAACGATGTAGTTGCCATGAGTAGGGCAAGCTTTCGTTGTAATTTGTTCATATTATAGTACTCCTTTTTCTTTTAACATTACAAAAAACTTTTTCACTATAACTTTGATTGCGGTAAAGCCGGATTTGGTTAAAATATGCCAACTTTACGATAAAGACATTTAACGCCCGCT
>NZ_ABEQ01000042.3 GCF_000171335.1 Candidatus Epulonipiscium viviparus | reverse complement strand
GGAGGTTTTTACAATGAAATTTACAAAAATTTTAGGTACTACACTTATAACGTCMCTTTCYATCGGAATTCTTGCTGCTTGCAGTTCTGCCGAAGAGCCAACATCTACTACCGAGCCCGCATCAACCGTTACTGCACCTGCCGCTCCCGTTACTGCCRCTCCCGTTGCGACCAAACCCGAAGAAGTCCGAGATCTTGGCGGCCTTAATGTCACCATTGCAACTTGGGTCGATGTAAACGAACCCGAAGTAAAATCTAGCGCACAAGAAGAAGCCCTCTGGGAGTATCGTCATGAAATGATGGAAAAACATAATTTCACTATCGAAGAAAAAGCTCTCGGAAAATGGAACTCAACTCTCGAGCTGATGTCTACTTCTATGATTGCTGGTGATCCAGCGGCAGAAGTTTTTCACGTTTCTGCTGGATTTGTTAATTCCGTTATGAATAATAATTTGGCATACGACCTGTCTACTCTTGATGAACTCGATCTAAATCACTGGAAGTGGGACTCTGCTGTTACCGACTTTTTAACTCGAGATGGCCAAACTTTTGGGGTGTTTCCAGATCAAACTCCAAACAGCTTCATCTTCTATAATAAACGGTTATTCGAAGAAGCTGGATTAGACCCAGATCTTCCTTACGACCTTCAAGCATCTGGCGAGTGGACTTGGGAAACYTTTGAAGAAATTTCTGATATATTAAGCCGCGATTTAGATTCTGATGGCATCAACGATGTATATGCTATGAATAAAAATGCCGGAATATACGATTATGCTATTATCTCAAATGGCGGACAGATGGTTTCTAGAGATTCAAGCGGCAAATTTATCAATACGCTAAACACTCCCGAAAATATCGAGGCACTTACTTGGGCAGATAATTATTTAAAGCAAGATTATACTGTTTCTCCCAGCCATTGGAATGGTCATGAGCAACTATTTATTACTGGCCAAATCGCTATGATTGCTCACGACAAAGATAAACTCCTATTATTCCAAGATATGGAAGACGATTACGGAATGGTTATTTTTCCAAAAGGTCCCGCTGCTGAAGACTATGTAGTAACCGGAACTGGTGCTGGTTGGTTTATCCCTAATACATACACTCCCGAACAAGCCGCCGATATCGCATTTGCTTTGGACATTTGGGCTTCTGAGCCTCCAGGATACGATGCCGAAGATGATTGGATGATGGAAGACTATAAATTATTCCGAGATGAACGCGCAGTTGAAGAGACAATGGCAAAAACTAAAGAGCCAGGCATTATGGTACTCAACAACAGATCTCAGATCTCCGCTATCAATGCCAATGATTTATATCACCCAATGCTATATAAAGGAAGCACTCCGACAGAAGCTATTGAGGCGGTGATGGGCATATTCGATTCTTCTATTGCAGTTGCAAATGGCGAAACCGTTGCAAATGGCGAAACCGTTGCAAATGGCGAAACCGTTGTTTCGGAATAAATAAAACCCCCTATAATTAGGGGGCCTTTTTAATATACTCTAATTTCAAATATTGTTGCGCTTTCTGCTCCATTTGATGCATAGCATTCCACTCTGATTGTTGTACATGTAATTTTTTTGCCCACCTTTAGATTTACTACTCTTTGATAGTTTCCTGTCACTTTCCACTCATGCACAACATCATTATCATTGTAACACATTACTTTAAAGTCTTTCAGCAATGTTGCTGGTACGCCTTTTTCTTGCTTAGCCAACATTTTCTCAAACATCGAAATTGTTATCTCTTTTTCTAAATTTGAATCCAACTTTAACTGAACTTCTTGTATTTTTACCTTTGAGCTCAAGTCCAGTTCTATCCATTGCGACGTTCTTAATGACTCAGATTTCCAACAATTAGATTTTCCATTAAACGGTCTTGCTACTCCATTTATTACATTTGTTGCCTCATATCCTTCCAATTCACTCGAACAATATATCATAGAATTTAATGCCTTATCTAGCATATCAGTATTTTTAAAATATGGTAAATAACAATCATCTTTTAGCAACTGCTGCTGCAACTTTGCTACACTCCTTATGTTTTTCGGCAATACTTCATCTTTGATACACATCGCAGCTGCTGTTCCAATTGCTTGCCCTACCACAGCACAGGTTCCCATAACTCGCGTCGAACTAAATGCCACGTGTGATGCGCTGATTGCTCTGCCTCCTACAAACAAGTTAAATATATTTTTAGAATATATACATCTATACGGTATAGTATAATTGTCTTGTAAATGAATTCCTACATTTGGTGGGTTCTCACTCTTTTCAAATCCACCCATAACATGCATRTCCAAACTCCATCCACCATAGGCAATRGCATCATCAAAAATTTTTCCTGTCACACAATCATTTTCTATCAAAATGTAATCTCCTACCACTCGTCTAGATTCACGTTTTCCAGGCAAAAATCCCACCCAGTCTAAGTCCAAATTATCGGCACCATGATCTCCTCCGTTTTTGATATGATCCCACACTCCATAGACCGCTTTTAATAGATTGTCTCTGATTTCTTCCGCATCTTCTATTACCTTTTGCGCCGCGCCTCCCAGCTCAATCCACCAATATCCCGATTTAACATCATCATGTTTTCGCAATGCCAGATCTTCTTCTGTATACGTATTTGCCCATACCGGTTTTATAAACTCAACTTTTTCTCCTCTATCAACCGATTTAAACAACAGCGAGCTCCCCATAGTATATTCATCAGCTTTTTGCGGTGCGTATTTCTCATTAAAAGTTTCTTGAGCTTCTTGCCCTATCATATATTTGGCYCCCGCAAGTGCCGCAACCATCGCGTCTCCTGTCGCATCTACAAATATCTTTGCTGCTATATTAATGCTTTTTTCTGTTGTTAACTGAAAAGCAATTACACTACTAATACTCCAGTTATCTATTGTTATTGCTTTTACATGTGTATTCAAAAATAACGTAATATTTGGCTCCTGCGTTACTTTTTCCCACAATATCATATCAAATATGGCATATGAATTAAACTGATTTCGCTTCTTATGCTCTAGTAATATTTCTTCTATKATTCCAGTTTCTCTATCATTTTTTCTGCCGCCGCCTCGGCTTGCTCCGCATATATGCATTCTAATTTCAGAACTTGCATTTCCCCCCAAAACAGGCCTATCTTGAATCAATGCTACTGACACACCACCTCTTGCGGCAGCGATAGCCGCACAAATTCCACTCAAACCTCCACCTACTACCGCGACATCAAACTTCTTATTAATCATATATTTTTCTCTCCCCATCATCTTATATTATATCTTAGCTGCTACCCACTAAAGTATTCTTCTAAAAATCTGTTCCGAATACTCTATTAAAATCGCTTTCTTGTTCAACAGTTTTTTTATTCTTATCTACACATAATTTTTCAAGCACCCCAAAATCATCATAGTCATTTCCCAACTGTTCTCTAACTAGCATATCGTATTTTTTGCTAAATTCATCGGTTAATCCTATAACTGACATATCGATATTTTTAAATCCTAGTTTCAATGCTGGTGAATCTGGACATAACTCAAAATCTCCTGTTGCTATATCTCTAAATTTAGGATCCGCAATTATGCTATGTTCATCTACTCCCAAATTTTGGTATTTCTCTAGCGCCGCAGCTCCCTTATCAGATGCCTCAACATCGTAATATACGTTATAGTCTATTACCGCTTCTCCCACATTCACTTCCTCCATCATACCTGTCACATTGTTCTTGCTTTCACGATAAAATGGATTATGCGCATACGTTTTATACATAATATTATGGTCAATCTGCACATCTACATTTGGCGGAGCTTCAGTCTCATAAATTCCCCACAGACTAATATATCCAATAAACATTCGATTCTCTTTGCCCGCATCGTTTAAATAAACTATATCTCTGATATCTGCTATAATATTATTGATCACATGATTATTATAATGCTTGGTATTAATTCCTCCACCAGTGCAGTTATACACAATATTATTTGTAATRGGCGTATCAGTTACATAAGCGTCAGTGCGKATTGCCTGCTGCATGCCAACTCCGTTTAAATGGTGAATATAGTTTCTATTGATCACATTATTTCTGCCCACATCAGACAGGTATATAGCATTGCCGTCAAAAAGCTTTAGCATCACCAAAAACATTTCGTTATCTTCTATTATATTATTTTTGGTAAACGCATATCCTAACGTTTTGCCCCAATACTCTCCAACTTCCTTCGGTGTCCTCGCTTCTGCATACAACGAATCTTGTACCACTTCATTTACTCGTATTGTTTCTGTCATTTCTCGCAAAAATCCTTTTGCATGATAAAACGAAGGTCTCACTCCACTTAACACAATCGCATCATAGGTTATATGGTGCATCAAATTATTTTTTACAAAGTTATCTCCGCTTTGCCATAGCATAATTGCTGGCGCCTGGTAATAGCTTTGACCATTGTGGTGAATATGATTGTTTTCGATATGATTACACCTATTTACATCCTTCACTCCCGGCCCATATCCTGCAAACAATATTCCAGAACCACCTACATAATCTATTAAATTATTTTTTACTATATTACACTGCGCATACAAATCAAATCGTATCGCACTCGAGCCAGTGTTGCAAAATCTGCACCCATCCACAACACACTCTTTAGTATTTCTAAATCTTACCAACGCATTGCTCTTGTTAAAAAATTCCCACTCATGCTGCAACGTAATATCGTTCTCGAGCATCACCGCTCTATCTCCTCTGGTAAATGTTATCCCTTCAAACACTAGACCAGTTACAATTCCTCCTAACTCATGCCCATCCACAAACACAAGCTCTGTTAACGACGGATAMGTTACATTCTCTGGYACTTCATTTATAGGGTAATAATACACTTTTTTTACATTAGTATTAATCACCCATTTACCAGGTGCGTCGAGGTCTTCTATACAATTTTCTACCCTATAGGATCCGTCGTCAAACGTTTGCGCTCCTTTGTGAACGATTCCCATTCCATACGTTGCAGGTATCGCGGTCGTTGCAATCGAGTTTGCTTCATCCACACTTTCTAAGCTGAGATAATTTGTTACAAACCCTACGTTAGGCTGAATAAATAACTCTATATCCGATAAATTATCCCAATTTTTAATTGATCCCTCGGCATAATGAATAGTGGATCTATCCGCTTCTACAACCTCATGAATATTGCCCCACCCATCTTTACAATTTACTTTTACAGTCGGTAAATAACTTCTTGATCGTGCTCGCGTCAACATTTTTCCATTTTCGAATAAGCAGTAAAATCTCTCCTTGCCCATCTTCGGTATTGCTGCCTCATATACTTTACCCACAGCTTTTTCTGGCAACCCCGCCACATCTGTTGCCAACGTCCAGCCCTCTATTTTAGCATCGCTGGAAAATATTGGAGTCTCGTCTTGGTACGCAGCATAAACTATTCTAAACCCCGGATAATGCGAATCATTCGGTACAAAATTTATCGTTCTGTTTATCGCATATTCTCCACCTCTAATCAAAACATAAATATCTCTATACACACCTTTCTTAAAAATTCTCACTGCCCGTCTTGCTTTTTCCAAAGTTAAAAATGGCCCATCTGTTAAGTCTTCATTTGGAACCGCCAGCTTTCCACTCCAGCTATCGTTTCCATTTGTTGCAACATAAAAATCTGCATAAGTATATCGACTCATACAATTTCCTCCATCAATTTGTTATTTTATTGCCATTCACAATTATAGCATGTCTATCTTTGCTTATTCAAGCTCCAYTRCTCACATAATAATTATCAAAAGTGATATAATAAGAAAAAATATTCTAAGGAGTTCATCGAAAATGCGAAATAAAAATCACCCCCCTATTCATATTACAACTGGCAATGATAACGGTATCCTCTGCCTTCACGGCCTCTTTGGCAGCCCCAATCAATTCATCCCATTTTTATCTATTTTTCAATCTCTCGGCTTGGATGTTCACGCTCCATTATTGCCTGGCCATGGCGGCAGCTGCAAAGACTTTAGCCATAGCAATAAACTCCACTGGAAAAGCTGCGCCCAATCCGAAATTTACAAAATGCGCCAACAATACAAAAACGTTTATCTTATGGGTCACTCTATGGGCGCTCTGTTTTGCCTTGACTTTGCAGACGACATTAATGCCGCCGGTATCATTTTACTAAACCCACCAATGAAAATCAGTCTATCTGCTACCAAAATGAAAATGTGCCTCGGCGTTGTTACCAAAAAGAAAGAAATTTCTACCGTATTTAATAGAGGCGAATCTCGACCTCTATATAGTATTCAAAACGGCTCCTGGTACGAATACATTCCTTGGATTGTTCCCATATCTGGCATATACTCTCTTATCAATGCCACAAAAAAGAAATTGCCCTCCTTCAAAATCCCCACGCTCATCTTTCAATCACAATTAGATGAAACTCTCAACTACAAAGGTGTATTTTCATATCAAAATATGCTCGGCTCAGATAATTTACAAATTGTATTATTAAAGAATTCTACTCACTGCTTTTTTCCAAAATCAGACTTATATATCGTTCAAACACTAGTGTCCCAATTCCTCGAACTCAACAGCCGTTAAAATAACGTGGGCAGCCCTGTGCTTTGTCCACAAATTTTTAAATTTAGTCCACAATTAGTAATTTTTTACATGGTACATGAATATCATTTTATTAGAGCTTATACGCCTTTTTAGTATACTACTACATATAAATAAGTATAAGAACAATTATAATTATCTATTTTCTAGGGGGAACAATATGAAATTAAATAGAAGATTTGCCACTGTATTTTTAGCCGGTGCTATGGTATCTACCGGTTTTACAGTGTTATCAATTTCTGCTGATGAAAATTCGAAATTAGAATCTGAAAAAAATGTCATAGAAACCAAAAATGAATCTAATTCTGCCATTCCAGTTATGTCTGAAGTGGTTGTTGAATCTGTTTCTAAATCTGCTGCTGAATCTATTGCAGTTGACATACCAGAGCCTGATATTGAGTTGCCACTCATTATTCTTGAACCAGCTGTAGTTGAAGAAGTTGAAGAAATTGAGGTTGAAACCATCATCGCAATGCCACCTGATATCGCAATTGAAGATAACCAAATAAAAGAGGTTGAAAAAGTGATTGATCCTACAAATACTAATACTAAAGAGATTATTGAAGAGGTGATTGAACCTATGGAAGAAGATCTATTAAAATTTAATGAGTCTACTATTGATGACTCCACTAATGCTGATGATGACTCGGCTGTTGCAGCTAATGATGATAACTCGGCTGTTGCAGCTGATGATGATGACTCGGCTGTTGCGGCTGATGATGATGACTCGGCTGTTGCGGCTGATGATGACGACTCGGCTGTTGCGGCTGATGATGATGACTCGGCTGTTGCGGCTGATGATGATGACTCGGCTGTTGCGGCTGATGATGACTCCGCTGATGTTGCCGATGATGACTCCGCTGATGTTGCCGATGATGATTCTGCTGATGCGGCAGATGATGACAACTCGGCTGTTGCGGCTGATGATGACGATTCGGCTGTTGCGGCTGATGATGATGACTCCGCTGATGTTGCCGATGATGATTCTGCTGATGCGGCTGATGATGATGACTCTGCTGATGCGGCAGATGATGACAACTCGGCTGATGCGGCTGATGATGATTCTGCTGATGCGGCCGATGATGACTCCGCTGATGTTGCCGATGATGACTCCGCTGATGTTGCCGATGACGACTCCGCTGATGTTGCCGATGACGACTCCGCTGATGTTGCCGATGACGACTCCGCTGATGTTGCCGATGACGACTCCGCTGATGTTGCCGATGATGACTCCGCTGATGTTGCCGATGATGACTCCGCTGATGTTGCCGATGATGACTCCGCTGATGTTGCCGATGATGATTCTGCTGATGCGGCAGATGATGACAACTCGGCTGTTGCGGCTGATGATGACGATTCGGCTGTTGTAGCTGATGATGATGACTCGGCTGATGATGACGACTCGGCTGATGCGGCTGATGATGACTCCGCTGATGTTGCCGATGATGATGACTCCGCTGATGTTGCCGATGACGACTCCGCTGATGTTGCCGATGATGACTCCGCTGATGTTGCCGATGATGATTCTGCTGATGCGGCTGATGATGACGATTCGGCTGTTGCTGATGATGATGACGATTCGGCTGTTGTAGCTGATGATGACGACTCGGCTGTTGCTGATGATGATGACGATTCGGCTGTTGTAGCTGATGATGACTCCGCTGATGTTGCCGATGATGATGACTCTGCTGATGCGGCAGATGATGACAACTCGGCTGTTGCTGATGATGATGACGATTCGGCTGTTGTAGCTGATGATGATAACTCGGCTGTTGCTGATGATGATGACGACTCGGCTAATGCGGCTGATGATGACGACTCGGCTAATGCGGCTGATGATGACTCCGCTGATGTTGCCGATGATGACTCGGCTGTTGCGGCTGATGATGACTCCGCTGATGTTGCCGATGACGACTCCGCTGATGTTGCCGATGACGACTCCGCTGATGTTGCCGATGACGACTCCGCTGATGTTGCCGATGATGACTCCGCTGATGTTGCCGATGATGACTCCGCTGATGTTGCCTATGATGATTCTGCTGATGCGGCTGATGATGACGACTCGGCTGATGCGGCTGATGATGACTCCGCTGATGTTGCCGATGATGACTCCGCTGATGCGGCTGATGATGACGACTCCGCTGATGTTGCCGATGATGACTCCGCTGATGTTGCCGATGATGACGACTCGGCTGTTGTAGCTGATGATGACGACTCGGCTGTTGTAGCTAATGATGATTCTGATACAATAATTCATGTCATTCCAGAACCACCAGTTATTATCGAAAATGGAAATTTTGTGGAACCAACCGTTGTTATTGAGCATCTAAACGATATTATTGCAGATATGGTAGCAGATTCAGCTTTCACAGTGGAGACTACTATAACATCTAGCGTTGATACTAATCTTGAGGGCGGCGTTTTACTTCCACTACTTGATGCTGAGGAAATACCTGTTGCCGAAGTTGTTGATGCTAATCTTGAGGCTGGAATTCTACTTCCACTACTTGATGCTGAGGAAATGCCTGTTGCCGAAGTTGTTGATGCTAATCTTGAGGCTGGCATTATGCTTCCACTACTTGATGCTGAGGAAATGCCTGTTGCCGAAGTTGTTGATGCTAATTTTGAGGCTGGCATTATGCTTCCACTACTTGATGCTGAGGAAATGCCTGTTGCCGAAGTTGTTGATGCTAATTTTGAGGCTGGGAAAATAACTGTTACCGAAGTTGTTGATGCTAATCTTGAGACTGAGAAAATAATTGTTACCGAAGCTGTTGATGCTAATCTTGAGGCTGGCATTATGCTTCCACTACTTGATGCTGAGGAAATGCCTGTTGCCGAAATTCCGGTTGCAGAAATTCCTGTTACCGAAGGTTATGTTACTGAAATTTCTGTTGAGAGGACTATTGAAGCACCTGAGGTTGATGTTGACGAGACTTTTGAATGCGACCTTGCAGCTAACTCTAATATCACGATTTCATCATCTGATGCCGAGGTTACTGAATGCGACCTTGCAGCTAACTCTAGTATCACGATTTCATCATCTGATGCCGAGATTACTGAATGCGACCTTGCAGCTAATTCTAGTATTACGATTCCATTATCTGATGCCAAAATTATTGAATGCGAAGACGGAGATCTTAAAGGCGGTATCATGATTGCGCTGCCAAATTCTGAGAAGCTAGTTGAACTTGCTGATAACGACACAGTTACCATTCAATGCGGAATCATTGTTCCATTGGCAGATGATGACGAAACAGTTGAAGAAGAGATCGTCGAAGAACCTCTTGAGTTGGTTGATTTAGTTGTTAAAGGTTTATCTGCAGCTAAAATTGATTTTCAGCCTGGCAAATATAACTACACTTTAGATATCGTAGCCGCAGATGCCGATCGCAACTTTATTATTGATCCGATATTGGCCAACGATGTAGATGCCGACATTACTGTTACCGATTCTTTAGGCAACGAAGAACCGGCTCCTGGAGCGGCTATTATTTCTACGAACATTTTGAACAATGACAGCGTAATTTCTGTAGTTGTTGGCGATGATACTTATAATTTTGACATTGTAATCGCAAACAACGATCTGTTAGATAAACCTATTAAAGTAGCTCAAGAAAATCTCTCCACCACTGTAGTAAGTAAAGACGGCAAATTGGTTGATTTAGGAATATTGTGGGTTACCGAGGCCGCAAAAGCTAAGTATGAACTTGCCATAAATAAGGCTCTCAAAGTTTTTACTAATAATCAACAAACTTCAGCTCAGGTAGCTGCAGCATTAGACGCTCTTGCCACAGCATCTGCAGAATTYGATGCAGCAAAACAGTGGGGAATTAAAGCTCCAAACTTTGGCGTTCTAAACATCAGCCTTTCTGGAGATGTCAGCTACAATGCCGATACAAAAACCATCAAAATGTTAAGCGCCGATGCMTCAGAATTTGATGTTACCATAGTGGCATCTAATATCCACACCGTTGTTGCAAACTCTGTAACCGACGATCCTTCAGCTGGCGGAATTATGACATTCACAGTYCCTGCTCCTATTGCCGAGGGCGAAGGCTCCACATTTAGCGTATCACTTAGTCTACATGGTTCRCAGGCGGCTCCGGTTGTTTTCACCGTGGAAGCGTATCAAGAAAAARTTTGGGTTCCAGATGCGGGGYTACGCCAAGCTTTAACCGAAAACGGAGTAGAATTYGATGGCAAGTGGGCAATTTTATCTACACTGAAACCGCTCAAGCAACTGATAGCGCAAAACTATGGCATTAAAAATCTCGAAGGATTGCAATATGCTTCCAGTTTAGTATATCTAGATTTAAGCCGCAACCAAATCGAGTACATCAATCTACTTTCCGCTTTAGAACACCTTGCGATCCTCAACGTAACCGATAATAATATACGAAGCTTTAACCTAGATAATTTCCCATCACTAATCAATTTTTCAATCTCTGACAACCATGTTGAGCAATAATTAAATTTATTTTGGCAAATTACTCAGACTTTTGGTTTGATGATTTGCCTTTTTTTTACTAATATTATTTTGAAAGGGTGATACTTATGCGAATGGTGCCTACTAATAGTTTAAGACCCCATTGCACATTAGCTATAGATGTTTTAGATGAGCATTCACAAATTTTATTGAAACAAGGACACTTATTAACTGACAAAACAATAGCACAATTAAAGCGTGCTGACCTTGCATGTGTATATATCATTGATTCATATTCTAAAAGTTTAACACCTACATACACAGCCTTACCTCATAATATAATTAGCAGAATCACTGCACTAAACGATATAGGCAAATCAAGAAAAAATTTGGGTTCCAGATGCGGGGTTACGCCAAGCTTTAACCGAAAACGGAGTAGAATTCGATGGCAAGTGGGCAATTTTATCTACACTGAAACCGCTCAAGCAACTGATAGCGCAAAACTATGGCATTAAAAATCTCGAAGGATTGCAATATGCTTCCAGTTTAGTATATCTAGATTTAAGCCGCAACCAAATCGAGTACATCAATCTACTTTCCGCTTTAGAACACCTTGCGATCCTCAACGTAACCGATAATAATATACGAAGCTTTAACCTAGATAATTTCCCATCACTAATCAATTTTTCAATCTCTGACAACCATGTTGAGCAATAATTAAATTTATTTTGGCAAATTACTCAGACTTTTGGTTTGATGATTTGCCTTTTTTTTACTAATATTATTTTGAAAGGGTGATACTTATGCGAATGGTGCCTACTAATAGTTTAAGACCCCATTGCACATTAGCTATAGATGTTTTAGATGAGCATTCACAAATTTTATTGAAACAAGGACACTTATTAACTGACAAAACAATAGCACAATTAAAGCGTGCTGACCTTGCATGTGTATATATCATTGATTCATATTCTAAAAGTTTAACACCTACATACACAGCCTTACCTCATAATATAATTAGCAGAATCACTGCACTAAACGATATAGGCAAATTGACTTTATCGGGATCGGGGAATCAAGATAGTTTACTAAAAGCTATGTATGCGGTAAACGATATTGTATACTCTTTATCGATTGAGAAACAGAATCATCGATTGACCTATGAACCAAATAAATTGCTCACCAAATCTACAGTAGAAAGCAACATTTATATAGCAATCACCACTACATTATTTGCTTTAAAATTGGGTTGGAATCCYAATGACACAGTTAATTTGTGYCTAGCAATACTACTGCGTGATATTGGTCTATTATCTCCAAACATCGATGCGCCTATGGACCGCTCATTGCGTACTAAACATCCGATAGTTGGTGCTGAATATTTGGAAAAATCTTATGGGCTTCCCGAAGACATTTTAGATATCATTCGGCAGCAYCATGAATCATACGATG
This sequence comes from Candidatus Epulonipiscium viviparus, assembly GCF_000171335.1. Classification (GTDB taxonomy): domain Bacteria; phylum Bacillota; class Clostridia; order Lachnospirales; family Cellulosilyticaceae; genus Epulonipiscioides; species Epulonipiscioides viviparus. The sequence goes on along the minus strand of NZ_ABEQ01000042.3, from coordinate 13,919 downwards.
GAACGGGGTTTCCTAACAAATTGTACGGGGATGATATTTGCAAAGGAGCCAGACTGCTAAAAATCGTAGATTCATATTACGCTGTACAAGAAAAGCTGTGGTATACGCCAAGCCGCGCATCTCTATTAACAGAGGATTTAGAAAGGAGAAGACCTACTTTTGACCCTGTTTATCTTTCACTTTTTATGCATAATGTAGATATCTACCATATCGATATGTTATTGCAATTGACTTGTGGGGACATTGGAATTGTCACTAAAACCTACAAAGCTTCACCGTTAACCCCCACTGTTACAATCATCAAATCTTCTGAACCATCCCGAATAAATCAAAAAATCAAGATTGGATCTACCCCGGAATTTAATATTAAATCATTTATATACTATGTAGATTAATTCCAACTTTTTTTGACTTAATTAAAAATTTATACTATACTTAAACATAAATATTAATTTTAAGGAGTGTTTATTTATGAGAATGATTCCCCTTACCCATTTACAAAGTAATAATATATTAGCAATCGATATTTTAGACGAGAATTCAAAAGTCTTATTAACCAAAGGACAATTACTAACTGCAGGACTAGTAAATAGACTAAAAAATACTAATCTTGCTTGTGTATATATTATAGATAAGTATTCACAAGATCAGGTACCCACATACACTGCTATTCCCCAAAACATACTCCAAAGAATATCAACATTAAATGAATTGCGCAACATCAATCAATCTGGACAAGGAGATTTTGAAACCCTATTAAAAATAATGCACACTGTAAACGATATTGTTTACACTTTGTATGCGGGCAAACAAAATTATAGATTAAATTATGAACCCAACAAGTTACTCACAAAATCTCCAACAGAAACCAATATTTATATAGCAATTACAACTACACTATTTGCATTAAAATTAGGCTGGAACCCCAACGATGCTGTAAATCTATGTTTAGCAGTATTACTGCGCGATATTGGCTTAGCTGCTCATTTTGGCTCTAGCAATATAGCAAGACAAAAACATCCAATTAATGGTGCAAATTTCTTAAAGAGCACTTATGATCTTCCAGAAGAAATCTTAGAAATAATCAGAGAACATCACGAGTTATATGATGGAACTGGATTTCCTAACAAATTACACGGCGATAACATTTGTAAAGGGGCTAGAATACTGAAAATTGTTGACTTATATTATAATTTACAAGAAAAAATGTGGCAAAACCCAGCGAGAGCATCTGTCTTAACAGAAGACTTGCAAATCAGGACATCTTACCTAGACCCTGTCTATCTTGGACTTTTTATGAACAATGTGGACATCTTTCACAAAGATATGTTATTGCAATTGACTTGCGGTGATATTGGAATTGTAGTCAAAACAGACAAAACTTCTCCACTAACACCCGTTCTTAAAATCATTAAATCTTCTAATCCATCTCATGTAAATCAACTAGTTAAAGTTGCGTCGCAACCTGGTTTTAAGATTAAATCACTTGTGTACTATGTAGATTAAATAATATACTTCCTACGAAAGGATGATAGTCGTGAAACCCAATATATTAATTTTAATTGCAGAAGATATCAGCCAGCATCTTGGTTGCTATGGTGACCTTATTGCACATACTCCATTTTTAGATCAACTATCTAAAGAGGGGATGATATATCATCATACAAATTGYGTATCCTCCATCTGTTCTACTGCAAGGACCTCTCTCGCCTTAGGAATGTATCCCGCATCACTGGGCATTAGTAATCATGGAACAAACACCGCAATTCCTTCTGATATCAAACCTGTTTCCAAATATATTCATAGCAATGGATATTTTTGCGCAATAGATAAAACTGATTATAACTTTCAGCATAAGAGCAAACTTCAGATTCCCGACGGCTGGGACGCTATAATTCCTAACGCCGGCGCGAATGATAGCCCGCAGCTTCCGCAAAACATCGCAGATACTTGGAGAAAACGCGATGATAAGCCGTTTTTTTTGATGGCAACCTTTTCATGTACGCATCAATCTCAATATGGGTATCCATCTGATACAGCAGAACACAGAGCTTTGGTAACGCCACGTCTCACCGCCGCTGAATATGTAGATAGAGACGCTATCCCTATACCTGGATATCATTTTGATACACCGCAAACCCGAGAAATATGGGGACAATATTATGAAACTATAACTACAATGGATCGAATGGTGGGTGAAACAATAGCGCACCTCAAAAACGATGGGCTATATGAAGATACGATAATTATATTTTTGGGAGATAACGGAATGGGCCTTGCGGGAGGCAAATGCAATATATGGAACGAAAGCATTACCGTGCCTATGATTATACGCATTCCCGAAAAGTTTCAGGGTTCGCAAACAATCGCTTATGCTTCCGGAGCACACTCTTATAGCGCAGTCAGCTTTATCGATATTGCGCCGACCATTATTGAATTAGCTGGTAGCAAAATCCCTTATTATATGCAAGGCAGAAATTTTTTGAATTCCACTACTTTTGTAGAGTACTCATATTCATTTATGGATAGAATTGATTCGACTAGCGATTTTGTACGTGCAGTAAAGTCCAATAAATATTTATATATTCGAAATTTTTATCCTTCCAATACTCACCGATTTTCTTCTTATACACGCAGAATGGCTCCCTACTTTACCGAAAGCTGGCTTCAAGAGGCACAAAATCAGTATACACAAGAAGAATATTTATTGCGTCAGTATACATATGATCGCAAAAACTGCTTTATAATCGATATTCGTCCTCCCGAAGAACTCTACGACCTAGAGTCTGATCCGCAGCAGCTAACAAACCTTGCCCAAAACTTTGCATTCCACTCTCTTATACTCTATTTTAGAAATAATTTGCGTGACTTTATGTTTAAAATTGATGATTTAGGGTTTGTTCCTGAAATTGAGCAACACAGACTTTCGCAAGAACTTTCTAGACCTATTTATGAAATATTTTCTAAAGGCTATGTTGGTTACCCCTTCACAAAACTTTACAACATGAGTGATAAAATGCTAAAGCGCACTAATTCTAGTAAAACGTTAACAACCTATCTCGAAACCGATGATCCCACATTTCAATACTGGGCTCTCAAAATCGCTACTTACTTTAATAAACAAGATCTATTGCCTCAAATCGAGAAATTGCTCAACAACAATAACTTGACTATTAAATTTGCGGCAGCTGAGACAATTATTTATTTATCTAATTCTGTATCTTTACTATCGAAAGCCGAAAAAGTTATAGAGGATATGCTACTTTGCGAAGATCCGTTAATTAATCTAGAAGCACTGATGTGTATGGCTCGTCATAGCAACATGTTAGCCGATTTAGTGCCTCATCTCAAAAAATGGCAAACATTGGATAAACAACACTATCCTCCAGAGCAGCATCGCATCATGACAATCATCGAAGATTTATCAAACTATTATCCCGAATGTATCGATCAGCCATTTCCTTATGATGCGCCCACTCCGTTATTACAACAACGACTACTTGTCCTTCGGCAACTCAAACAAAATAATTCGCAACGAAATAGGAGATTGTTATGAGCTCACACTAGAATTTTGGAGATAGATCCAGTTGCTGCAACTGCCTTCACTTTTGCAGCAGCAATAATCTTAATGCGCCTTTTGCTTTTTGCAAAGCCATATACCTGCTATCATTGTTATAGCACTCATCACCATGGTATATATTATTATTGTCCACATATTGCTTTCTATAATTGGAGAGGCCCACGCAATCACTATTGCCGTAAGATTATTAGCCATATGAACAATTATACAGGGTACTATAGAATTGAATTTCTCGAACACCCAAACCAGTAATAATCCCATCAATATTGTAGCAAGCACCTGTATCGGCGAGCCATGTATCAACCCAAATAATATTGATGATAAAATTGCCGCGACAACTACAGGCATTCCTCTTTTTAATCTCGTATATACCAATCCTCTAAAAATCACTTCTTCTACAACCCCTGCATAAATAACTACCGAACAAATCGTCATTACTATATTTTTTAAATTCACCGCTTCATCCATAGCTTGCTGATGATCAATAATCCAAATTTCTGGATACGGAATTAGCTCAACTGCCAAAGTTGCAACAAATTGAAGAGCGATTCCCACCAAAATTAGCGGCACTATATTTGAGGCACCTATAGCTTTTAGATGAATTTCTTTTGCAAAACTTTTGTGGCGCATTTTAAAAATTATCCATAGCAAAACGAGCATAAATATTCCGCTACCAATCATCAATATAGGCATTTTATCCCACAGCTCTATTGCCGACTGTATAAGCATATCTTGAACACTTTTCGATGTCACACTTTCAAAGTCAGCAGCTCTAAGCTTTGATATCAGAGTTGCAATCAAATAGATAAAGCTTGTCAATCCCTGAATTACCACAAAAAAAACAACATACAAAATGGCTTTGATTATTGCTCCAATTGTCCTCATTTTTGGACCTCCTTTTGTATATTGTTCCTCTTCTATTATATAATTATCGCTATTCTTAGTTTTTACAAAATTATACCACAAATATATTTCGATATGACTCTTTCTTTTTGAGAAGCCATATCCCGGCCATTATTGTTACAGCGCTCATAGAAATAATATATATCATTACTGCTAGCATATTGCCCTCTAAGAGAGGCGCAGCCCAAGCCACTATTAACCCCACGGCATTATTTACCATGTGCACAATTATAGATGGCACTATAGATTTAAATTTTTCGAACACCCAAACCAGTACTAGCCCTATTAGTGTCGCATAAATTATTTGTATTGGCGAGCCGTGCACCGCCCCAAATGCTACTGACGACAAAATCATCGCTATCGCCATCGGCATTCCTCTTTTTAATCTCGTATATACCAATCCTCTAAAAATCACTTCTTCTACTATTCCTGCGTAAACAACCACCATCAAAATTGTCATTAGTGTATTGGAATCCACGGCAAAATCTATCGTTTGCTCATAATTAGTTACCCAGCTTTCTGGATATGGAATCAGCGTGGCTACCAAAGTGGCGATAAAATTAGTGGCTACTCCCACCAAAATCAGTGGCGTTATATTCGAAGCATGTATAGACTTTAGATAAATTTCTGTTCTAAAGCGTTTGTGTCGCAACTTAAAAAATGCCCACAGCAAAATGATCATCGCTACTCCACTTATAATCATCAATATAGGTGTTTGGTCGAGCATATCTTCTAGTATCTGCCATGCTAGATTTTGAATATCAGTCAACATCAAATTTTCTAAATCGGCTTCATTAATCTTTAATACAATATTTATTGCCAAATAGATACCCATTATCAGTAGCTGAATTATAGCAAAAAAACTAATATATAATGCAGCCTTAATTATTGCTACCATTGTTTTCAATCTAACCCCTCCTTTTTATATTATATAATTATTGCTATGTTTATTTTTTCAAAATATTACTATTTGTTAGTTAGGTGGCTTGACAAATGCCAATAAAATCCATTACACTAATACGCACTGGAGGAGAAATGTAAATGTTTTATAAAGCTATTGTTGTTGGCGCAGGTCCTGCGGGGTTATTTGCTGCCTATAATTTATCAGAATATGGATTGAGCACCCTTGTGCTCGAAAAAAATATACAATTAGGGCGTAAATTACTTGTATCAGGAAGTGGCCAATGTAATTTTACCCATGCAGGCGATTTAGAAGAGTTTAAAGATAAATATGGTGATAATTTTAACTTTATAAAACACGCCTTAAATGTTTTTACTAATAAGGATTCTATCAAATTTTTTAAAGCCTATGGCGTAGATATAGAAGTTACTAGTAGCGGAAAGGTTTTTCCAAGCTCTAGAAATAGTACCGACATACTCGATGCCTTGGTTCGATCTTGCAAGCTTAACGGTGCGCAAATACAATCTGGGGTTGAGATAAACGCAATTTTGGAATACGATGGTGTTTTTCAGGTATCTACTACCGATGGTGATTTTTTTTCAACAGAAAACCTAATCATCGCAACCGGGGGGACATCTTTTATGCATCTCGGAAATGATGGATTCGGTTATGCCATTGCCCAGCAATTTAACCATAAAGTTACAAAGCTTCGGCCGTCGATTTCTAATATAATATCAGTTGAAACTGACTATGCCGCTATTAGCGGTGTTTCATTTAAAAATGTTACAATGACTATCTGGCATAATGAAAAAAAAGTTCGTGACAAAGTTGGAGACTTGCTTTTTACGCATAATGGCGTTTCTGGACCTGTTGTTTTAAATAGCACTAGGTGGATCGAAGCGGGTGATCTAGTCACTTTCAATTTGGTAAACAAGCCATACGAAGTGGTTCAAAAAGAACTTGAGCAAGACTTAATTGCTTTTGGAAAAGACTCAATTGGGTTATATTTGCGTAAATTTGCTTTTCCGCGAAGCTTTATTGCAGTATTGCTCTCAATTTTATCGATACCTGCCGACCTTCATTGCGCAAATATAAGCAGGGAAAATCGCAAAAAAATAGCCACATATATGACCAAGTTGCCTATTAACGTCGCATCCGTTGGAGATTTAAATTCTGCTGTTGTTACTTGTGGCGGCGTCAGCTTAAAAGAACTTAATCCTACTACACTCGAAAGTAGAAAGCAACGGGGGCTATATTTTATAGGCGAAGTGATTGATATTGATGCGGATACTGGAGGCTACAACATTCAGGCAGCGATGTCTATGGGATGCGTCTGCGCCAATAGTATAATTAGAAAGGAACAGATTTATGGCAATTAATGCATTAAAAGGAACCAAAGATATCTTTGGAACCGAAATTCGAAATTTACAAAAAGTAGAATCTATAATTAGAGAGGTTTGCGAAAATTTTGGAATAGGCGAAATTCGAACTCCTATTTTTGAACTTACGCATCTATTTCAACGCGGCGTCGGAACTGCAACAGATATTGTACAAAAAGAAATGTATTCGTTTGTGGACAAAGGTGATAATAATATTACTTTAAAGCCAGAAAGCACCGCTGCGGTTGTTCGTGCTTACCTTGAACGCAACCTGGGGGAGAACGCGCAGCCTACCAAGCTATATTATATTTCGCCAACTTTTAGATACGAGCGACCAGAAGCTGGTAGATTGAGACAATTTCATCAATTTGGTGTAGAAGTATTTGGTAGCAGCGCCGCTATTGCAGATGCCGAAGTCATTGCTGTTGCGAACACCCTACTAAAGCGACTCAACATCGCCAACGTCAAGCTATATATCAACTCGCTGGGAGGGCCCAAGTGTCGCGAAAAATATAATCAGCAACTAAAAAATTTTTTGGAAACCAAGAAGGACAACCTCTGTTCTCTGTGTAACGAAAGACGCATCAAAAATCCTCTCCGCGTGTTAGACTGCAAAAATGAAGATTGCCAAAAATTATTTGCCGATGCACCTACAACACTAGATGCTTTAGATCCAGAATGCCGAGAACATTTCGATACACTCACAACGTTGCTCACCAAAATGAATATTCCATTTATCGTAAATCCTCGAATTGTACGTGGGTTGGATTATTACACAAAGACCGTATTTGAATTTATATTGGATAGCGAAGCCTATTCTGGAACGATTTGCGGTGGTGGGCGCTACGATAAACTGGTAGAAGAGATAGGCGGCAAAGCAGTTCCTGCAGTTGGATTTGGCACAGGCATCGAAAGGTTGCTAATAGCCTATTTAGCAGAAAATCCCAATCAAAACATAGCCACACGAGATATATTTATCGGCTACCGCGGAGATGCGGCCATGGAAAAGGCCATGATTTTGGTCAACGATCTTAGAAGCCAGCACATYAATGCCGATACCGACCTATTRAATAGAAGTGTAAAAGCACAAATGAAATATGCAAACAAAATAGGAGCTAAGTATGCCACTATTATAGGAGAAACAGAATTAGAAACTGCCACTCTCTTGGTTAAAAACATGAAAACTTATCAAGAACATCAGATTAAATTTGAAGATTTATTAAAATTTCTCTTTGGTTGAAAAGGGAAGTTTTTTTTTTATCAAAATAGTCATATCCTTATGTTTTGTACATATAGTTAAATGTACCCATACATTTAATTTTATACTTTAAAACCTTATAAGGAGGATTTATTCATGGAAAACTACGATATCTACCGAGACATTCAAGAAAGAACAGCTGGTGATATTTATTTAGGGATAGTAGGGCCCGTTAGAACAGGTAAATCTACATTTATAAAAAGATTTATGGAAGCTTTAGTTATTCCCAACATTCAAAATGAATACAGCAAAGAGCGAGCACAAGATGAATTACCACAAAGTGGCGGCGGAACAATGATTACTACTACCGAGCCTAAATTTATTCCAAACGAGGCAGTAAATATCACAATCGGTGGAGATTTTTCTGTTAATGTACGACTTATTGATTGTGTTGGCTACGTTATCCCCGATGCGGAAGGATACTTATATACCGATAACACTCCAAGAATGGTTCAAACTCCTTGGTATAATGAAGACATTCCTTTTACTCAAGCTGCCGAAATTGGCACCAAAAAAGTTATCAATGACCATTCCACAATAGGCATCGTGGTAACAACAGATGGTTCCATCACCGATATCCCTCGTTCCAGCTATTTAGATGCCGAAGATAGAGTTATTACCGAGCTTAAAAGCCTTGGCAAACCTTTTATCGTTATCTTCAATACGAAAAAGCCTTTTGATCAAGAAGTTTTGGCGCAATCTAGTCAATTGTCGCAGCAATACGACGTACCAGTTGTTCCTTTAGATGTTGCCCAGATGAAAATTGATGATATAAACCAAATTTTGGAACGTGTGCTATATGAATTTCCACTCAACGAAATTCAATTTACMTTGCCAAAATGGGCAGAAACCCTAGAAAACGACCACTGGTTCAAACAAGAATGGATCGCCCAAATTAAAGAACATATTTACCCTCTTGAAAATATCAGGCAAGTAAAAGATACAATCAACAAATTGACGAATATCCCAAATGTTAAAAACGTATATCTCGAGAAAATTCAATTAGGTGATGGAGTAATCAAAGTTGTTGTTCACACATCAGACGATTTATTCTACAAAGTTTTATCAGAAACCACAGGGCTTGATATTCATGGTGACCACGAACTTATGAGCCTAATCAAAAATCTGGCACAAACTCAAAAAGAGTACGACAAAGTTGCTTTAGCTTTAGAAGATGTTAGACGAAAAGGTTACGGAGTTGTTAGCCCTTCAAAAGATGAATTTATTTTGGAGACACCAGAAACTATAAGCCAGGGTACAAGCCACGGTGTCAAGCTTTGCGCAACCGCACCGAGTTATCACATCATTCGTGCAGACATTCAAACAGAAGTTTCTCCTATAATAGGCACAGAAGAGCAGGTTCAACAGGTTATCGACGAACTTACTCATACCACTCCCGAATATATGTGGGAAACCAACATTATGTTTGGTCGCACTCTATACGATATAGTAAATGAGGGTCTTCAAAATAAGCTATATAAAATACCAGAGGATGCGCAACAAAAATTGCAAGAAACACTTCAAAAAATAATAAACGAAGGCACCGGCGGACTTCTTTGTATAATTCTTTAATATTTTATTGCAGGGAGATTTTTCTTCCTGCTTTTTTTCAACGTATACACCAAAAACGTTAGAGGAGGTTTTATTATGATCGATTTTCACGCTGACACTGCTATGATTATTTTTAAACGCCAATTGTCACTTTTATCCAATGATAGACATATCGACCTAGAAAAACTACATCAAGGTGGATATTTGGCTCAATGGTTTGCCATGTTTGTTTCGCTTAATCATCTAGACAATCTCACTCCATTTGAGTTTTTTACTAATATGTATAACTATTTTATTGCAGAAGCAGAGAAACACAGCGATAAAGTCACCATAGTATCCAACTATGATGAGTACAAACAAGCTCTTACCGCAGAGAAGATTGCAGCTTTTATATCTGCAGAAGAAGGAGAAATCATAAAAGAGGGTTTACACATGGTTGATAAGATAGAAGATATGAAGGTTCGTTTGATTACGTTAACTTGGAATTACCAAAATTCATTAGGCGCACCACACTCAATGCCCGAAATTGGACTCACTAATTATGGTAAAGAAGTCGTGGAATATCTCAATCAAAAGCACATTTTAATTGATGTTTCGCATCTGTCTGATGCTGGCATCGACGATGTATTGGCCATTTCCAAAAAGCCAATCATAGCCTCACATTCAAACGCTAGAGCTATTTATAATAAAAGCCGAAATCTCAAAGATTCGCACATCAAGCAAATCGCATCGACCGACGGTTTAATCGGYGTCAATTATTATAGTGGATTTTTATCAGATAACAAAACCAGCYATGTAGCAGATATTTTGCAAATGACTAAATATTTAGTGGATATTGGAGGTGAAAATACGATAGGATTTGGATCAGATTTTGATGGAATTGATTGCCCTCTAGAAATGAAAGATGCATCTGCCGTTGGACTGCTAGCAAATGCACTTAATAACGAATTTACAGCAGCTCAGGTTGATAAGCTGCTCTTTAAAAATGCCGAACGAATTATACGTGCGCTATAACCAATTTATGCCAACTTTGCATACTGAGTGCTTTTAATCGAATCTACCAGCTCTTCCACTTCTGTATCCGAAATAAATGCGCCCTGAATACGTATCGGCTTTGATTCACCCATCGGGCAGAACAACATATCGCCTTTTCCTAGCAATTTTTCTGCACCTACACTATCCAAAATAGTTCGTGAATCTACACCAGACGATACCGCAAAAGCCATTCTCGACGGAATGTTGGCTTTGATTATTCCTGTAATTACATCTACAGACGGCCTCTGTGTTGCTATCACCAAATGAATGCCCGCAGCACGGGCCATCTGTGCCAATCGGCAAATCGAATCTTCCACCTCTTTCGCAGCAGTCATCATCAAGTCCGAAAGCTCATCTATAATAACCACAATATGTGGCATCTTATTTGCCCTATCCGCCTTCTTATTAAACCCTTTTATATCGCGCACCATGTTTTCTGCAAATAGCTTATACCTCATGGTCATTTCTTCTACTATTGAGTTCAACGCAGCTGCAGCTTCCTTCGGATCCGTTACCACCGGTCTAAGCAAATGCGGAATTCCATTATACACATTCAACTCCACCACTTTCGGGTCGATCATAAGTAACTTTACATCTGTCGGTGCCGCTTTATACAAAATGCTTGCAACCAAAGTATTGATGCACACACTTTTTCCAGACCCCGTCGCTCCCGCGATTAATACGTGCGGCATCTTCGCAATGTCATGTATAACTGGTGCCCCCGAAATGTCTTTGCCTATTGCAAACGCAAGCTTAGACGGATAATCATCAAATTTATTGGTATCGATTATATCTCTCAAAAACACTGTCTCTGCCTTAGCATTTGGAATTTCTATTCCCACCAACGGCTTTCCAGGAATAGGTGCTTCTATTCGAATGCGTTTTGCTGCCAAGCTAAGTGCTATATCATCCGATAAATTCAAAATCTTACTCACCTTGATCCCCTGCTTTGGAGCCAATTCGTATCTCGTTACCGACGGACCTTTATATACTTCTGCAACTCGCGCTTCTATGCCAAAACATTTTAATGTATCCTCTAGCTTTGTTGCCATCGTCTGCAAGTACATAGTATCCTGTCCCGAATTTTTATTCTCTTGCTTTACTAGCAACTCAATGTCCGGAAACTGATACGCATTTACAGGTCTCTTAGTCTTACGTTTTCTAATTTCGTTTTGCGTATTTTCCATCACATAAATTTTGGGTTGATCCACAGCTGGCTTTGCTGGACTCGCATTAGCTTTTGGATTATCCTTGGGAGATAACATTGTTACTGGAGCATATACTGGCGACTTTTTTTTTGGAGCAGGTGCCGCCGGAGCTGGTTCCTGATACGCAGTTTTTCTCGTCGCCCTTGCCGCTGGAGCTGGTTCTTGATACGCAGCTTTTCTCGTCGCCCTTGCCGCTGGAGCTGGTTCCTGATATGCAGCTTTTCTCGTCGCYCTTGCCGCTGGAGCCGGTTCTTGATACGCAGCTTTTCTCGTCGCCCTTGCCGCTGGAGCTGGTTCCTGATATGCAGCTTTTCTCGTCGCCCTTGCCGCTGGAGCCGGTTCYTGATATGAAACTTTTCTCGTCGCCCTTGCCGCTGGAGCTGGTTCCTGATATGAAACTTTTCTCGTCGCCCTTGCTGCTGGAGCTGGTTCCTGATATGCAACTTTTCTCGTCGCCCTTGCCGCTGGAGCTGGTTCCTGATATGAAACTTTTCTCGTCGCCCTTGCCGCTGGAGCTGGCTCTCTATATGCCACTTTTACAGAACTCACCGAGCGCCTTTGTCTTCTTTTAGGTTGCTTCGGTTCCAAAGATGGGATTGCTTTTATCCAAGCTACAAACGAAAAGTTATACAGCTTAAATACATATAAAAAGGCACTGCCTAGAATCACAATATATGTACCGTACAATCCCAAAAATTTTACTAATACATTAACCACTATACTTCCGATCAATCCTCCATTAATAAACGTTGTGTCCGCAAAATATGTATTAAGATAAACCGATAATATTTCTGGCATATCTTTACTCAATAACTCTGCCCCAAATACTATCATTATAAATATCGGCCACGCTTTGCTTATTTTATTTTCAATACATTTTTTTCCATTTCTTATATATGTAAAGCCTAAATATAATATATAAAAAGGTAGCATATAGCCACCTAGTCCAAACATTCCCACAGTTACATATTTGATCGCGTTGCCAATCATTCCTGCCTGCTCGGTAAAAATACTTGCTATAATTAAGACGCAACATCCTATTATACTGATGCCTACAACTTCTGGTGCCTGATTGACTTTCTTTTTTCTTTTGCGCTTTTTCATATTTACCTCCTGCTTTATCTAATTGGTGACGGCGCTAAAATATACCAATTCTCTCCCAACTTTGCTGATGCATTGCCATTGTCAAAAGGAGTAGCATAGTCATATACAAAATCTATCACGGTATTTCCAAGCGCATCAATATAACCCCATTTCCCATTAAGCTCCACCGCTGCCAATCCCTCAGAAAATGGTTGCGCGTTGTTATATATTATGGGAAGTACTTGGTTTCCATAGATATCAATGTAACCATAATACCCTTTAAAGCCCGCAGTAGTCATTTCTCCCTGGCTCACAACCGCATATCCTTCGCTAATTTCACCAACTCCATCATATTCAAARCCTGTTAGTCCCTGTTCAAACTTATTTATCAATGCTTTCTTACCATTTGATCCACCAACAAAGGCAACACCGTCGTCACTAAATTCTGTTGCACTCAAATAGCTAAACGGAATCACTGTCGCTCCCGCCGCATCTACATATCCCCACAACCCATCTTTCTTTACTGGGGCTACCCAATTGTTAAACTCTCCCGCATCTTGATATGAATATGGTATTACCATATTTCCGCTTAGGTCCATATATCCAAAAAAGTTTCCGTGAGCATTGGTGTCATCTTCTATTAAAATAAGTCCCTCATCTGATAGACTGCCAATTCCTGAATGAGGTTGCGATACTTCTAGCAACGTAGCACCCGACGTATCGATAAACTTATCTGCCGCCGTATCAGAAACCACCAACGCTACGCCATTAGAAAACTCGCCAYTCGCGTTTAGTGCAGCTTCTCCAGCTATCGCAATAGCTTCTTGTCCCGATGTATTGATATATCCATAATAACTTTGCGCCGGATTTGATTCATTTGTATATGTGAATTGCGCCAATCCTTCCGAAAAATCTAATGCTTGACTATATCTCATATGAGTAATTTGTTGTCCATAATTATTTATGTATCCATAATAACCGCTTTTGTCCATGACTACTGCTCGATCTTCTACAAATCCAT
>NZ_ABEQ01000043.3 GCF_000171335.1 Candidatus Epulonipiscium viviparus | reverse complement strand
GCTGCTACAAAGGGAAGCATAGCGGTAACGTGAAGCAAACCCCAAAAAAGCAGTCCCAGTTCGGATTGTGGTCTGCAACTCGACCACATGAAGTTGGAATCGCTAGTAATCGCGAATCAGAATGTCGCGGTGAATACGTTCCCGGGTCTTGTACACACCGCCCGTCACACCATGGAAGTTGAGGGGGCCCAACGTCAGTGACCTAACCGCAAGGAGGGAGCTGCCTAAGGCAAAATCAATGACTGGGGTGAAGTCGTAACAAGGTAGCCGTATCGGAAGGTGCGGCTGGATCACCTCCTTTCTAAGGAAAACAATCGAAGTCTGGCTTGATACTATTTTATTTTGAGTGTTCAATTATTAAACATGATTGRATACAATTTTTGGTGGTGATGCGTCTTTTGGAAACACCCGTACCCATACCGAACACGATGGTTAAGCATAAGCCGGCCGAAGGTACTTAGTTGGAGACGACTAGGGAGAATAGGTGGCTGCCAAAATTAAAACAAATAATATAAAATGATAAATTAATATATAGGCTCGTAGCTCAGGTGGTTAGAGCGCACGCCTGATAAGCGTGAGGTCGGTGGTTCGAGTCCACTCGGGCCTACTGCAACACCTAAATAAGCTGCATTAAAAAATAATAATAACCCGTGGGGGTTTAGCTCAGCTGGGAGAGCACCTGCTTTGCACGCAGGGGGTCAAGGGTTCAAATCCCTTAATCTCCACTTGGAATATAGGATAAAAGTCTTATATCCACATTGTACTTTGAAAACTGAATACAATGAAGATTAGAAATAATCTACAACAAAACCGAAAAAAGATTGAATAGAAAACCTATTTATTCTTTAACAAATTCTTTAGTCAAGAAAAGACACAAAGACCAAAATATAGGTCAAGCTACTAAGAGCGTAGAGTGGATGCCTTGGCACCGAGAGCCGATGAAGGACGTGGTAAGCTGCGAAAAGCTTGGGTAAGTTGCAAACAAACGCTATAACCCAAGATGTCCGAATGGGGAAACCTAGCTGAGTAAACCTCAGTTGTTATATGGTAAATTCATAGCCATATAAAGGGAACGTTGGGAACTGAAACATCTAAGTACCAACAGGAGGAGAAAGAAAAATCGATTTCCTAAGTAGTGGCGAGCGAACGGGAAACAGGCCAAACTCAATTACTTGTAATTGAGGGTTCGGACTGCGATATGGAACAAAGTCTATAGTTTAATTGTTTTGGGAAAGCAAGCCAAAGAAGGTGAAAGCCCTGTTGACGAAATAGACCTACACCTAGCA
This sequence comes from Candidatus Epulonipiscium viviparus, assembly GCF_000171335.1. Taxonomy (GTDB): domain Bacteria; phylum Bacillota; class Clostridia; order Lachnospirales; family Cellulosilyticaceae; genus Epulonipiscioides; species Epulonipiscioides viviparus. The sequence continues at coordinate 24,335 of NZ_ABEQ01000043.3, read as the reverse complement.
GTATCCAGAGTACCACGAGACACGAGAAACCTTGTGGGAACACGTGGGGACCACCCCATAAGCCTAAATACTCCTCGGTGACCGATAGCGAATAGTACTGTGAAGGAAAGGTGAAAAGAACCCCGGGAGGGGAGTGAAAAAGAACCTGAAACTCTATGTTTACAAGCAGTGGAAGCACTATTTACAGTGCGACTGCGTACTTTTTGTAGAACGGTCCGGCGAGTTATTTGTAGTGGCAAGGTTAAATACACTGATGTATGAAGCCGAAGGGAAACCAAGTCTTAATAGGGCGAACAAAGTCACTGCGAATAGACCCGAAACTGGGTGACCTATCCATGTGCAGGTTGAAGTTACCGTAAAAGGTAATGGAGGACCGAACTCACGTATGTTGAAAAATGCGGAGATGACATGTGGATAGCGGAGAAATTCCAATCGAACCCAGAGATAGCTGGTTCTCCTCGAAATAGCTTTAGGGCTAGCGTTTAAAAAGTCTACTGGAGGTAAAGCACTGAATTTCCTAGGGGGGCGAGAGCCTTACCGAAGAATATCAAACTAAGAATGCCAGAAAGATATTTTAAGCAGTCAGACTATGTGTGATAAGATTCATAGTCAAAAGGGAAAGAGCCCAGACCAACAGCTAAGGTCCCAAAGTGTGTGTTAAGTGGAAAAGGATGTGAGATTTCGAAGACAACTAGGATGTTGGCTTAGAAGCAGCCACTCATTCAAAGAGTGCGTAATAGCTCACTAGTCGAGAGATCTTGCGCCGAAAATGTCCGGGGCTAAAACACACCACCGAAGCTATGGAATCAATTTATTGATTGGTAGAGGAGCATCTAAACAGCGATGAAGCAGTATCGGAAGAAGCTGTGGAGTGGTTTAGAGAGAGAATGCCGGAATGAGTAGCGAGATATAAGTGAGAATCTTATAGGCCGAATATCTAAGGTTTCCAGGGTAAAGCTGATCTGCCCTGGGTAAGTCGGGACCTAAGGCAAGGACGAAAGTCGTAGTCGATGGACAACTGGTGGAAATTCCAGTACTACCTATAATCAGAACTGCAGGGACGCAGAGAAATAAGAATTGCACGAAATGGGAATGCGTGTGTAAGCAACAAGCGGTCTTCTAGGAAAAACCGGAAGAGCAAAGCAAGTTGTGATACGGACCGAAATTTAAGTAGGGAAGATTCTGAAAGAGCTGCCAAGAAAAGCTGCTATTGCATTATAGGTACCCGTACCGCAAACCGACACAGGTAGATGAGGAGAGAATCCTAAGGCCGACGGGAGAAGTGTTGTTAAGGAACTCGGCAAAATGACCCCGTAACTTAGGGATAAGGGGTGCCAGTAGAAATACTGGCCGCAGAGAATAGGCCCAAGCAACTGTTTAGCAAAAACACAGGTCTCTGCTAAATCGAAAGATGAAGTATAGGGGCTGACGCCTGCCCGGTGCTGGAAGGTTAAGGGGAGAGGTTAGGAGCAATCCGAAGCTTTGAACTTAAGCCCCAGTAAACGGCGGCCGTAACTATAACGGTCCTAAGGTAGCGAAATTCCTTGTCAGGTAAGTTCTGACCCGCACGAAAGGCGTAATGATTTGGGTACTGTCTCGACAGCACGCCCGGTGAAGTTGTAGTACCAGTGAAGATGCTGGTTACCCGCGACAGGACGGAAAGACCCCGTGGAGCTTTACTGTAACTTGATACTGAGGTTGGGTGTTACATGTACAGGATAGGAGGGAGGCTGTGAAGTCAGTACGCCAGTATTGATGGAGCCAACGTTGGGATACCTCTCTTGTAATACTTAACTTCTAACCATAGTCCGTTATCCGGATTTGGGACAATGTCAGGTGGACAGTTTGACTGGGGCGGTCGCCTCCGAAAGAGTAACGGAGGCGCTCAAAGGTAACCTCAGAATGGTCGGAAACCATTCGAAGAGTGCAAAGGCATAAGGTTGCTTGACTGTGACATCGACGGATGAAGCAGGTACGAAAGTAGGACTTAGTGATCCGGTGGTATGAAAGTGGGATTGCCATCGCTCAACGGATAAAAGCTACCCCGGGGATAACAGGCTTATCTCCCCCAAGAGTTCACATCGACGGGGAGGTTTGGCACCTCGATGTCGGCTCATCGCATCCTGGAGCTGTAGCAGGTTCCAAGGGTTGGGCTGTTCGCCCATTAAAGCGGTACGCGAGCTGGGTTCAGAACGTCGTGAGACAGTTCGGTCCCTATCCGTCGTGGGCGTAGGAAATTTGAGAGGAGCTGACCTTAGTACGAGAGGACCGGGTTGGACGGACCGCTGGTGCATCTGTTAGACTACCAAGTCTATAGCAGAGTAGCCAAGTCTGGATATGATAAACGCTGAAGGCATCTAAGCGTGAAACAGACCTCAAGATAAGATTTCCCATTCGTAAGAAGTAAGACCCCTTGCAGATTACAAGGTAGATAGGTTGGAGGTGTAAGAGTGGTAACATTCGAGCTGACCAATACTAATGGTTCGAGGGTTTGACCTAATTTAAAATAGGTTTTGTGTAGTATGTTTTATTCTTCATTGTGTTCAGTTTTGAAAGTACAATATTCCTCGATAGCTCAGCGGCAGAGCATTCGGCTGTTAACCGAAGGGTCGTAGGTTCGAACCCTACTCGGGGAGCTATAAGATTTAGGCCCATTGGTCAAGCGGTCAAGACACCGCCCTTTCACGGCGGTAACGGGAGTTCGATTCTCCCATGGGTCATTTTGGTGATGATGCGACTTTAGGAAACACCCGTTTCCATACCGAACACGAAGGTTAAGCTAAAGTCGGCCGACGGTACTTATTTGGAGACGAATAGGGAGAATAGGTGATTGCCAAATTTATGCCGACGTGGCTCAATTGGCAGAGCAGCTGATTTGTAATCAGCAGGTTATCGGTTCGAGTCCGATCGTCGGCTAATGTGTGGACCTTTAGCTCAGTTGGTTAGAGCATCCGGCTCATAACCGGACGGTCCTGGGTTCGAGTCCCCGAAGGTCCACTCCGCACGTTAATTAGTTTGGCCCAGTGGTTCAGTTGGTTAGAACGCCGCCCTGTCACGGCGGAGGTCGAGGGTTCGAGTCCCTTCTGGGTCGTTGTCTGAAATATGACATTTAGGTCGCTTAGCTCAGCTGGGAGAGCATCTGCCTTACAAGCAGAGGGTCATAGGTTCGAACCCTATAGCGACCATGATATGCCCGAGTGGCGGAACTGGCAGACGCACAGGACTTAAAATCCTGCGGGACTTAACTCCCGTACCGGTTCGATTCCGGTTTCGGGCATATTTTTTTATAGTTTTTTGTGTGCATAGCTCAGCTGGATAGAGCGCCTGACTACGGATCAGGAGGTCGAGGGTTCGAATCCTTTTGCGCACGTTATTAATTAAAAAGACACCTACTGTGTTAAGCAAGTGTCTCATACATATTAGTTTTTATTCCATGACTTGGTGCTTTTTTGATAATTCATATAAATTAAAGTATATGCCACCTTTCTCAAGAAGTTCTGCATGTGTACCCATTTCTTTGAGTTTACCGCGTTCGAGAACAATGATGTTATCTGAGTATTGAATGGTGGATAATCTATGAGCTACCATTATAGTTGTGCGTCCTTCCATCATTTTGAATAATGCTTTCTGAATAATTGCCTCAGTATGTGTGTCGATATTTGATGTTGCTTCATCCAATATGAATATCTTAGGATTATATGAAACTGCTCGCGCAAATGAAATAAGTTGTCTTTGACCAGTAGAAAGAGTAGCACCGCCCTCTACAACTGGTTCGTCATATTTATTTTCAAGCCCCTGAATAAAATTATCAGCATAAACCATTTTAGAGGATTTTTCAATAAGGTCAAGTGTGATATTTTCATGACCTAAGCTAATATTTTGTTTAATATCACCAGTAAATAAAAATACATCTTGGAGTACCTGCCCAATTTGTTTACGCAAGCTATCAATGTGATATTCTCTAATATCTATTCCATCGATTAAAATTTGCCCTTTGTAAATATCATAGTATCTGCCTATTAAAGTGAGAATGGTGGTTTTGCCAGCGCCTGTTGCACCTACAAAAGCAACTTTCTGACCAGGCTTAATTATGAAGGATACATCTTGGAGAATATCCTCTCCTTCTTTATACGCAAACCAAACATTTTTGAATTCAATTTCTGCTTGAAATATATCTTTATCTATGATTTTATCTCCTGAAATTATATCATTTTCTTCATCTAATACACTAAAGATTTTTTCACCAGAGGCAATAGCGGATTGCAGCGTATTATATACATCTGCTAATTGTTCAATAGGTCCAAAAAAGTCTGCTGCATAAGAGCGAATAGCAATTAGAGCCCCTACTGTTAAAGCGCCTTCTAAAACTTCTACTGCCCCCATATATAAAACGATTGCTACTGTAATTTGAGATGTAACAAAAAGCAACGGTCTAAATATGGAAAAAGTATACAATTCTTTAAGTCCAGCTTTATATAAATTATTATTAATGCTTTTCATTTTTTTAAAGGTAGGCCATTGACGATTAAAAATTTGAATAACTTTCATTCCCATTATATGTTCAGATAAAAATATATTCATTTCAGTAGTATAAGTTCTTGTTGCTCTATATGCACGGATTGAAAAAAATCTGAAAACTGCAGTAAATATAAGCATGATTGGTACTACACAGAGTACAAAGATACCAGCTCTGGYATCTAGGTAAAATAACATCCCCAAAACACCTATAAGATAGATGAAATGTTTTAGTGAGTTAGTAATTACATTTGTATATAGTTGATTTAAGTTTTCGGTATCGTTTGCAACACGAGTAACTAGTGCACCTACTGCATTATTATCATAATATTTGGATGGAAGACTAAGCATCTTTGTGTAAACATCTTCACGAATTTTTTTGATAATTTTTTGACCAACGCTCTGTAGTAATAGYGTTTGTGAAACGGCTAATCCAAATCCGAAAATTAATAATGCAAAATATAGTGCGCCATAAGTAATGAGAGGGCTAAATTTACTAGCAGCAGCCATATTAGTGTCGATGAATAAATTGACAGAGTTACGCATAATAAGAGGTTTATAGAGGTCAACACCTGTAAGYAATACCATTAATACGAATATTAATAAAAAAGCTTTCCAATGTGGCTTTGCATAATATAATAGCCTAATTAATAGATTTTTACTTTTCACGGTATGGCCCCCTTTCAGTTCCTATTCCCAATGTATCAGTAACATCTGGATTATTGATGTCAAATTTATATTTTCGATTTTTTTGAGATTTTCTACCTTCTAGCTTTTGCTGCTCATACATTTCATAGTATAGACCACGTTGTGCAAGTAGACTTTCATGAGTCCCTTCTTCGGCAATGCTACCCTTATCCATAACTATGATTTTGTCTGCATTTCTAACGGTAGAAATCCTATGAGCAATGATGATATTGGTTTTATTAGATCGAACTTCTTTAAGGTTTTTGAGTATTGTTTCTTCTGTATGTGTGTCAACAGCAGAAAGAGAATCATCTAAAATAAGTATTGGGGCTTTCAATGCTAAGGCCCGAGCAATAGAGATTCTTTGCTTTTGTCCACCAGAAAGCATTGTGCCGTTTTCACCAACTAAAGTGTCGTATTGGTTTTGGAAATTGATGATATTATTATGAACATTTGCTCTTTTAGCAGCTTCTTCAATTTGTTCTGAAGTAAATTTATCTAATCCAAATCCAATATTATCTTTGACAGAAGCGCTAAATAAGTAGTTATCTTGTGGAACATAGGAAATACTATGTCGAACAGTTTTAAGTCTGAGTTTCATAATATCTGTACCACCAAGGAAAATTTTATCTTGATCGACATTATAAAATCTTAATAAAACATTAACAAGGGTAGATTTTCCGCTTCCAGTACGTCCTAATATTGCTAGAGTTGTACCATCCTCTACTTCTAGGTTAATATTTTTAAGACCAATGTTTTGATTATCAGGAAAATTGAAAGTAAAGTCTTTAATACTAATGCTGCCATCTTCAATAAGTGGTGATTCATCTACTATATCTTCTTCATTATCAAGAATAATTTCTGGTACATCCATAACTTCTGATAACCTTTTAATAGCAGCAGAGCCTTGAGTATATACGTTGAGTGCTTGCCCTATTGCTGCCATTGGCCAGACTAAAAGCCAAATATATCCATTAAACGTTACAAAATCCCCTACCGAAATTTGTTCGATAATGGTTAAATATCCACCATATCCAATTGCTATAAGCATGCTTATACCCACTAGTAAGCCGATACTAGGTTGCATAATAGCCATAACTTTAAAGACACTTATATTGGCATCGTAGTTTCGTTGCACCTGTTTTTCAAATTCCCCAATATGATACTTTTCGCGTACAAATGCCTTGATGACTTTAATCCCAGCAAAAGATTCTTGAACAACATCGGTAAGCTGGGCAAACGCTTTTTGCTTTTTAATAAATCTAGTACGAATTGTTCTTCTTGCATATGTACCGGCAATAGCAATTAGAAACATTGGGATAAGCGTAATTAAAGTTAGCTCAATATTTACTTCCATAAACATGTTGTATATAACCATTCCAGATAAAATAAATGCATCGTATAGCAATACAATACCCATACCAGTCATTTGTTTAACGGCACCAATGTCATTTATTGCATATGCCATAAGTTCTCCGGTTTTATGAGAATTGAAATATGTTACATCCAGTCTAAGAAATTTATGAAATAGTATTGCACGGAGATCTCTTTCAATTTTTCTAGATGTTTTAATTAGGCCGATTCTCCAACAAATTCTGCCAATGAAAATTGTGAATGCAATTATTATAAAGCTGAGAGTAATTTTTTGAACACCTTCTAAATTTAGTGTTCCATATGTTAATCCATCGGTAAGCTCTCCTGTAATTTTGGGTACATACATTTGACCTAAATTTGTGATTAATAGGAAAGTGATACCGAATAAATAGCCCAGTTTATATTTCCACATATACTGAGCCAAAAGTGATTTTGGTTTCATATCTTAGCCTCCCAATAGAAGAGATTGCTTTTTGGAAATCATTTCGTCGATTCTTGCAATGTATTCTTCTATTCCTTTCACATTAATAAATCGATTTTGAGTTGCTATAAATTTACTGCTGGCTCCTGCACCTAAGGCAAGAATAGTTTGTGCTTCTTCTATGATTTGAACATTATAGATACAAGTTTTATTAGGTTTGGCATAGCCAACATTTTCAAAATTGCCTAATATATTTTTTTGTCGATACATATAGTATGGTCTATATCCCATACGTATCATTTGCTGCTGTGAAAAATCAATCATGGCTTTAATGGCACTTTCATCAGCCTTGTAGTTTTGTTGTCTTAATGCGGAAGCAGATTTGATTGCCATTGTGTGTATAGTTATATTTTCAGGCGAAAGATCTGCAAGTTTGGTAATAGTGTGTGTAATATTATTTATAGTTTCATTGGGCAAGCCTAAAATTATATCCATATTTATGTCAAAATTTCCAATTTTTCGTACGAGGTCAACTGCTGTATAAATATCTTTTACATTATGATTTCTACCTATTAAGTCTAGTGTATTTTGAGTAAAAGTCTGGGGATTAATGGAAATTCTATCAACATGATACTTTTTAAAAATCGCTAATTTTTCTGCAGTAATAGTTTCAGGTCTACCAGCTTCTACAGTGTATTCGGTTACTGATGACATATCAACATTTTTATCGATATGAGCCATCAAAAATTGTAGCTGTTTTGCACTCAAAGAGGTAGGGGTACCACCACCTATATAAATATTTTTAATCTGGTATTTTGGATCTAAATTATTAGTTATTGCTGAAATTTCTGTTGCTAATGCTGTAAGATAGTCGTCTACTTTATGCTGCTTTAATGTGAGAGTAAATGATGGAAACGAGCAATAACTGCATCGTGAAGGACAAAATGGRATATTGATATATAAGCTAAGGTCAGTTGCTTTATTTTTATCAAGTATTTGTTTTGCGACTAAAGCTACTTCTATTGCTAAACGAGCTTTATTATCAGAAATTAAATATTTATGTCGTAATGTTTGTTCAATTTTTTCAACTGGTTGTCCTTCTTTCAAAAGTTTTTGCACGATTTTTGTAGGTCTCACTCCGGTTAAAATTCCCCAGGGTAATTTCACTGCAGCTTGTGTGCTTAAAATTGTATAAATTTCTCGTTTAATACTGATTGTATCCAAGCATACCAAATTTTTTTCAATCTTTATATATTTATTCACGAATTTTAAAATTATTATATTTTTGGTAATATTTATTTCTAAAATACTATTTTTATCAAGATGATTTTCAAATAATTTTGCAAGTTCATAAAACTCTTGCGTCTTATTTGGAAGATTACAATTTACTTTCATAAGTTACTCCTTAAAATATAATAGGGATTAGGCAATTAATCCCAATCCCTTATTTCTTTATTTTACAAATGTATTATTCTTTTTTTCAAAGCCGACGGTTGTTCTTAAGCCATGCCCTGGATATATAAGTGTGGCGTCAGGTAGTTTAAAGATTTTAGATTTGATTCCCTCTAATAACTGCAATGTATTAGAACCGGGAAGGTCTGTTCGTCCAACACTATTTCGAAAAATGATATCTCCTGCAAACAATGTGGCTGTTGCTGCGTGATAAAAAGCCACTCCATCTGAAGTATGTCCAGGGACATAGAGCACCTTAAATGTTAACTCCGAATCATTGAGTTTGATCTCTTCGTTGGCAGAAACATACATATCGGCTTCAAATGAAATGTTTTTACCAATCATGTTGGATAGGTTATAAGTTGGATCAGTAAGGTATCGTTTTCCTTCCTTGTGAGCAATCACTTTTGCACCAGTTTTTTCGCGTATCTCTTCTACTGCAGCAATGTGGTCAAAATGTCCATGAGTAATGAGAATTGCTTTCAATGTAGCATCTGCTGCTTCTAATTCATGTAACAAAATATTTGCATCATCTCCAGGATCAACCATAACAGCATCATGATTGTCATCTATCAATAAATAGCATTGCTCTCCCATATTGCCTACTGTAATTGTTCTGATATTCATAAGTCCTCCAAATTATTGTTGATAATTATTACAACTATTTGCAATACTTAATTTTATCAATTTCATATATTTAATCAAGGGGGACAAGGCGTAGAAATTGGTTGATTTGCTAATGTTTAAAAATTTTATTCATTTCTCGATAGTAGGCAATGATCAGCGGAATGGCGCCAACAATCCAAGCTATCGGATCTGCTAAACAAATACCAGCAAAACCAATCCAGCTTGGCAATGTATATGCTACAATAATTCTAGCAGTAAGTTCCATAGCTCCAGAAACCATTGGTACAAAAGGTCTTCCCATGCTCTGTATGGCATTTCTATAAATAAATATAAATCCAACAGCGGCATAGAATGGAGATACATAATTTAGTACCATTACCGCATTATCTAGCATTTCTGTCGCAGATTCATCTAAAAATAGGCTAAGTAAGTCTCTGGAGAATAGAGTTAAAATGATCCATATGATGATGCTGGTAATAATATTCATGGCAGCTGCAGTATTAACCCCGCTTTTTATTCGCTGAAAGTTTTGCGCTCCTTTATTTTGGCCCACATAGGTTGCTAAGGCAACGCCATAGGTGAGGAGTGGTTGCAATGAAAGATTGAGAACCTTATTAGCGGCTGTATATGCTGCTATATATAAAGACCCAAAGCTATTAATTGCTCCTTGCACAATCATGATGCCCAGAGACAGTACGGAATATTGTATAGACATCGGTATTCCCATTTTTAAGTGAGTGACAAAATATTCTTTAGGAATTTGGAAGTCATCTTTTTTYAATTTAAGTAAATTAAATTTTGTGTAGCTATAAATGACGCAAAGCAAAGCAGAAATTCCCTGAGCAACGTTGGTAGCGTATGCTGCTCCTGCAACACCTAGGTCAAATTGTAGGATAAATAGTAAGTCGAGTACAATGTTGATGATACAAGCAAGAATTAAAAAATATATTGGAGTTCGACTATCGCCGATTGCTCGCAAAATACCTGCTGCCATATTATAAAAAGTTTGAGTAAAAATTCCCAATATAATAATAGTAATATAAGTATCTGCGTAACCATATATGTCAGCAGGTGTATTAATCAATTCAAGCAAAGGATCTATAAGAAAAAGCATCAAGAATGTTACGATKATAGTGATGCCGATTGTCAATATAATAGCTGAGGCAACTGCATATCGAACACCTTTTGTGTCCTGCGCACCAAAGCGTTGAGAAATCAAGATAGAGAAGCCGCTAGTCATACCTATAATTAATGTATTTACTAAGAAGAATATAGCGCCAGTAGTTCCAACTCCAGCTAGTGCTAATGCTCCTACAAATTTTCCTACAATAATAGTATCCACAATAGCATAAATTTGCTGAAAAATATTTCCTATTATCAATGGAATAGAAAATACAAGCAATAGTCTGAGTGGATTACCTTTGGTCATATCCAATGCCATAAAAAATCCTCCTTATAATGGGTATTATTTATGATAAACTTCGTTTGCTGAAATTTTAAATGCTCGATAAATTTGCTCAATTAGCATAATTCTAAATAATTGATGCGGAAATGTCATTTTGGAAAAGCTCAATTTTAAGTTTGCCCTAGCAAGAACTTTGCTAGAAAGTCCCACAGAACCTCCTACTACAAAGACAACATGATTTGCACCTCGCAGATAGATCTCATCTAAGTATGCAGCAAACTCGGGAGAAGTCATTATTTGTCCTTCTATGGCAAGGGCAATGACAAATGCATTATTAGTAATTTTTGCTAATATCCTATCACCTTCTCTATCTTTAAAAATTTCTTCCTCTTTTGAAGATGCATGAACTGCGATTTTTTCATCAGCAAGCTCAATAGAAGTCAATTTACAATACGAGCTTAACCGTTTATTATATTCAGAATACGCAGCAGTTAGAAACTTTTCTTTCAATTTTCCTACACAAATTATTTCAATTTTTTTCATTTTATCACCTTTTATAAATAATTATTAAGTTATAATCATATAATAGTCTAAACTCTTTACATTTGTTATTTCTTAATTTATACTATATATGTAGTAACACGAGCTAGCATTTTTGATTAGAAAGGATCGTGCAAACATGAAAATAGAAAAAATTAGTGACACACAAATCCGTATTACTTTGAACCAAGAGGATTTAATGGATAGAAATATAAAGCTTACAGAACTTGCATATGGTTCAAAAAAAGCTCAAAATTTATTTCAAGACATGATGAGTAAAGCTTATGAAGATTTTGGATTTGAGGCACAAAATGTACCTCTGATGATAGAAGCTGTACCTCTTAGCATAGATAGTATTATGATTGTGGTGACAAAAGTTAGTGATCCAGAGCAGCTAGAAGAGCGTTTAGGACTTACAGGAGAGCGCCCAACTCACAGAACATTTAAAGAGCAAGACAAAAGCTTTACGTTTGAAGAAGTTGAGCCAGCAATGCCGGATTATTCTGCATATTTAATGTATCGATTTGATAATTTGGATGAAATTAGTTCTCTGTCTCATCAAATACAGCATTTATTCTTTGGTGAAAGTCGTATATATAAATATACAGATAAATACTTTTTGCTCATTTCAAGCAATCAAAATACTAATACGGATCAAGGTATACTAATAAGCGTATTAAATGAATTTGGGCGTCGAGCCTATACAAGTGAGCTTAATGAAAATTTTCTGATGGAGCATGGAACACCTATTATCAAAAAAAATGCGATAGATGTCCTTGCAAAATATCTATAGATGCCCCCTTATGGGCATTTTTTTATTGYCTAATAGTAAAATACTGGGTTGAATCTATGTCAACAGTTTTGCGATGCCTAATATATTCAATAATGAGTTCTTGCAGATCATTGCTATATTCGTGTACAACCTTGCAATCTTTATAAAAGCCATATTCACCCGTTCCGGTAGCACGATAGTCGCTCATGCAGAGTGTATAAAACTTATTTTTATCTAGCGGAGTATCTATCGTAACTCGGGAACCGATAGGTTTTGTGATATCGATGGTATAATGAAGACCAGAAAAAAAGTCATAGTTGTAGTGAGAAACTTTGGGCTTTAGAAATTTGCTAGAAATTTCGACTACGCCATTGGCAATAGTATAATACTGCGCAACGCGTTCGAGTGCTTGCTTGAGAATCTCGTAATTAACAGCCAAAACCTTCAGGGTATTTGGAAACTGATATGCTGCAACTATATCTCTAATAGTAACACCTTTGTCAAATCCTATTAAATTATTGCCGAGAGCAGTGCATGAAAAATCTGCTGCAGTGAAGTCCAATTGAACCTGATTACAGAAGTTTGCAAGGAGCGACCCAGTTAACGCTAGGGTGAGCTTGTTTTCTGCTGCAATAGGCTGATTAAATGTTCCGAGAGGTTGGTCGAGCCATTCGTTAATTTTATCTTGAATAGCTTGTAGTTTGGCAGGAACTTCAACATCCGCAGTTGCTGGTGTACACACCTGTGAAGTAATAGTAGAGCCGTTAACTTCTATATATCCGTAGTCAACAGCATTGTGCTTTAACTGCATCGTGAAGGTGCCAAATAAATTTACGCCTTCAATAGGCATGTGCTGATGCCCGGTAAGCAGAATATCAAAATCGAGCTCTTTACAAATTTTGTAGGATATATTTTCGATGGTAGTACTTAGTACTTCGCCCGTTGCAATATCGCACTCAAAGCCACCATGATATAAGCAAATAGTGAGATCGCATCTATCTTTAATCTGAGCCAAAGTTGATTTGAGTCTTGTGAAGGCATCTTGGATTTCGATATTTTCAAGATGCTTAGGCTTTTCCCAAACAGGAACAAAGTCAGTAACAGCACCGACAATTCCAACTGCAGTGCCATCGGCAAATTCATGTATATAATATGGATATAGCTCGAGCTCACCCGTTTTGTCAGCAACATTGGCTACAATGCATTTGGCTGTTAGAGTATCTACATACTTTCTTAACGCATCATAGCCATAATTAAAGTCATGGTTGCCTAATGTCACATAATCATATCCCGCCGCATTCAATACTTCTGCTATAACACATTCATCAAGATTTTCCCACATATATTTTGTGAAAGGAGAGCCCTGAATCGTATCGCCCGCATCCAATATAAGAGTATTGCCTTCTTTTAAAAATTCGGCACTGCAAGCAAGAAGCCCTTGAGGCGAAGCTTTGCCTGTTGCATAATTAATAGGTAATACGACGCCATGAGTATCTGTAGTATAATATATTTTGATCATCTTCTCACACCTTTCTGTTACTAGACATTAGTGTAACCAAAAAAATCGAGAAATAAGCCTATATAAAAATTACTTTTTATGGTATAATTTTATGATTTATCGATAGTTTATGCAATTTTTGAATAAGAATCAAAAGAAGGAGGTTACTATGAAGTTTTTAAATAAATTGGAGCGAAAATTTGGTAAGTATGCAATTCCAAATCTAATGTTTTATTTAATTTTTGGGCAGGGAATAGTGTTTTTTGCAACGCTGATAAACCCTTCGCTATATTACAATTTTCTGTTTAATTGGGATGCCATATTAAGCGGAGAGATATGGAGATTAATCACTTTTATATTTATTCCAAACTCTATGGACCCGCTGTGGTTTATATTAATGGTAATAATATATTATTCGGTAGGAACTAGCTTAGAAAGAACCTTGGGAACATTTAATTTTAATTTTTATTATTTTAGTAGTGTGATCTGTACTGTTATAGTTTGTGCCATATTTGATATGTCGGGAAATATTGGAACCTATATAAATACTTCGTTATGGCTATCACTGGCAACATCGATGCCAAACATGAGCTTTTATCTATACTTTTTTATTCCGATCAAAGCAAAGTTTTTGGTGTATTTGTATTTAATCTTGATGGCCGCAGATGTTTTGATGTCTGCCAATAAAATAGCGACATTGTTGGTAATTGTAGCATCTTTGACAGGATATATAATATTCTTTGTTATACCGCTATTGAAAGAAAGGAAGATGATGGGAAAACGCACAACATATGTCAAGCCAGCATCAGCCGCACCAAATCCAAATCGAGTGGAAAGAACCAAAGCTCCAGAGGTGATTAAAGTCGCATTTCATAAATGYTCAGTGTGTGGCAAAACCGAGCTAGATGATGAGGATATGGAATTTCGATATTGCTCTAAATGCAACAAAGAGTATTGCAGTGAACATTTGAAAAATCATGAAGATTAGGACGCGGGATGCTGCGTCTTTTTTATGCAATTTAACGGTAAATATCTTAGGATAAGCTAGAATCTTTTTGTTATATATGAATTAAGATTCTGCATATATATTTATATAGACTATTGAGAAAGTGGGAGCCATCAGATGCAAAATAAGAAAAGATTTAAAGTTCATAGTGATATAGTTGAAGTGTGGAAATGCGAAATAGAAAAAGGGAAGCCTCATAAGCTATACTCTATGATTTCTTTGATAAACGATCAAAAATGGTTGGAAAGAGTAAGTCCTACAGAAGTTTTTGAACATTGGTATACTGGAATTCAAGAGGAGTATAGATTTTTAGTAGACGAAATAATAACAAAAATTGTTAATGATACAGTATTGGATGAGTCCGAAATAGTATACCCTTGGACAGATGACTCGGGTAAGACCGAGTGGTTACGAACAGGAGGTCGCATATATAAACGATTGTCAGATAAAATTATTATTATGGGGTATCATCAAAAAATATCAGAGATAAGCATATTAGAATACTCAGAATATATAGCAGAATATCTAGTGAATGTGCAAAAAAATARCGTTACTCTAAGAAGCAGCAGCAATGATAGACTTGCTATTTGTAGAACGGGAGAATCTATAGACTATGATTATTTTCAAGAAATAGTGCCGCTAGATTTATTAAGYYCTACAGAAAAAATTAATCTAAAAGATTGGCTAGAAGTACCACATGTAGCGATGGGGCTGGGAGAATATTCTGCRCGAAGTATAATATATCAAAATGAAGTACATCCCATGGATCGATACATGAAGCTTACAGCTAAAGCGACTMGATATGAAAATGGCGTATTGCGAGAATTTCTGTTGTCTATTAAAGATATCGATGACAGTGTAAGGCGACGAGAACGTGCTCTGTTTCTAACAAAGGCAATAGCCAATTTAGAATATTTGCTAAAGGATGAGGAAATTAAGTTAACATTAGAAGAAAAAAATAGCAAAAATTTGATAAATCATTTCCATTCTTCGCTACAAAATGAAGAGTTTGAAGTATACTATCAGCCTAAATATGATCCTACGAAAAGATTAATCAATGGGGCAGAAGCGTTGGTTAGATGGAATTTTAAGAAAAAGCAGTTAATAAGCCCAATAGAATTTATCCCGGAATTTGAAAAAAATGGTTATATTATAGAGTTAGATAAGTATGTATGGCGTAAGGCTTGCGAATATATAAATAAGCATAATTTGGATATATTAGTTTCTGTAAATGTTTCTATGAGGCATTTAGAGGACCCAGAATTTAAAGCGTACATCACTAAATTAGTGAAAGAATATGATATCGATCCCGGAAGGCTTTGCTTGGAATTTACAGAAACAGCTCATCACGAAGATATCAAATATATATACGAGACTCTAATAGATTTGCAAGACAAAGGATTAAAGCTATCACTCGATGATTTTGGAGCAGGCTATTCTAGCCTCACATTGCTAAAAGATATTCCAGTTCACGAAATTAAGATCGATAAATCGTTGGTAAACAGTCTAGCTGAAAATGAGAAGGCATCGTTTATCTTAGAGACTATTGCTATGATGAGTCATAAATTGAATGTCCATACAGTTGTAGAAGGTGTAGAGACAAATGAGCAATTGAAAATTCTAAAACAATTAGGGTTTAATACAATTCAGGGATACTTATTTAGTAGGCCTCTTCCAGAAGATGATTTTATTGCTTTATTAAAGGAGACCAATACTGAACCCCTCCCGCAGGAGGAGAAAATATTTATAAATCATTAAATGTAAACACTTGCTTAGCAATAAAAATTTTATGTCCTTCTAACATTACATTGCCTTTTTTCTCTTCAAAAATGTGAGTTGAATCGATAGCATCAGGTAATGCGCACCAAGGCATCATACATAAAACTGTCTCCGCATCTGTAGTACTCCATAATGTGATATAAGTGAAATCCGCAAAATTAATTTTTACACTACTTTCAAGTGAAGGATTGATAAGCGTCAACTCTTTATTATCAAAACCTTCTAATATATGTGCCCCATCTGAAAAATATTTAGGGGTCACAAAAATTTTGCCGTTTTCTAAAGGATAAGGTTTTGTCTCGCCGGTCATATATTGCATGTTTTCTCGAATTAGCTCGGTTATATTATTATTGGTGCCAAAATCCACAAAGCTATCAGGAGCAGTAGCAAAGCCGGTGTGGCAACCAATTCCAAAATACATAGCCTCATCTTCGTGATTGCTTACCTTATAGGTTTGAATAACAGTATCATCTACAACTTCAAATTCGATAATTACTGTAAATTTATATGGCACAAATTGGGCAGTTTCGGCATTATCAGTCAATTTAAATGCAATACTATCAGCAGATTGGGAAACTACTTCCATTTCCATATTTTTCAAAAAACCGTGCTGGTTCATAGGATATTGTTTGCCTCGAATTATAGTATAGTTATCTTTTGCTAAAGCAATGTTTGGAAACAAATTTTTAGATTGACCAACCCATATTTCAGAAGGTTGAAAGATATACTCTTTGCCGTCATTATTTTGTACACTAATAAGCTCCGCACCGAGTGAATTGATCTGCGCTGTCAAGTGATCGTTTTTAATCGTATAAATCATGAAATATAAGCAAGGAGCAACAAGGCACCTTGCTATCCTCGCTTTCTATAAATATTTTTTCAAATTTTCTGCAGTCATTCTGAGTGTTTCATCAGCATCTGTAGAAAACGCTTCTAATGTCAAAAATCCATCATAACCCACTTTTCTAAGCGCTGCAGTAACTTCTGCAAAGTCAAAGTGACCAGTTCCCACTGCATGTCTATTGCTAGACGATACGTGAAGATTGGATATTAGCCCCTTTGCATATTCGATAGCATAAGGGATAGATTTGTCTTCGATGTTCATGTGAAACATATCAAGCTGGAGAGTTACGCCCTTTAGATTGTTCTCTTTAATAAAATCGACCGCATCAGTGGCTTTATTAATAGTGTTTATCTCGTAGCGATTGATAGGCTCTAACAAAATAGTAGAACCAATTTGAGCTGCATAGTCGCCAATTTCATATAATGCTTCTGCTATTCTCTTCTTAGCATCGGCTTCTGTCTCATCTTCTGAGTGAGCTCCTCTAATATATCCAAGTCCAAGTCCAACAGAATCAAGYTCCTTTGCATTATCTAGCTGCTCTTTCATCAAATCAACATTGCGTCTGCGAAGAGCAGGATCTTTTTCAGAAAGCTTAACTCCACTTTCTCCTAAATATATGGCAAAAAGTGTTACAACATCCATTCCATAATCCTTAATAAGTTTCTTGTATTCTAGCAATTGCTCTCTAGAAGTTTTTTTGATAAAAAGGTCCATTCCTTGGTAGCCATATTTTTTCATCAAGTCAAAATTTTCTTTAAGATTMCCATCTTTAAATACGATAGGTCCAAACGATGTTGGATAAGTTGATACCGCACAAGCTAATTTCATAAATTAAACCTCCGAACTAAATATCTTGATTTTTTCTGCTGCTACYGCGGCAACAGCATCTGCAACTACAGGAAATAACTGCAATGGTTGAATAGGCATTGTGTCTTGGTGCATAAGATCATACATTGTTAGCGCATATGCGTGTTTTAGATCTGTGGCTATATTAAATTTTTTGATGCCGGCCTGAATAGAAGCGCGCATAATTTCAGAAGGAATGTCGGAGCCACCGTGCATTACTATAGGCATTTTTTCTAGTGCAGAACTAATTTCTTTAATGCGTGGCACGTTAATCTTTGCCTCACCTTTATAAAATCCATGAACATTTCCAACAGAGATTGCTAGAACATCGATATCGGTTTTTGATGCAAATGTAACAGCCTCTTCTACAGAAGTAATTTTTTGTTCAGTTTCTTCATCTCCGTCTTCACTAAGCCCCAGCTGACCAATTTCGCCTTCGATGGAACGATTGTGTGAATGCGCATAATCTGCCATCATTTTGGTAAGTTTGATATTCTCTTCAAATGGCAAGTGAGATCCGTCAAACATAATATCTAAACCAAAATCTATACATTTTTTGAGAAAATCGATATCTTCGCCATGGTCAACCATAACGGCCATGTCAACGCTTGCCTTSTTAGCCGCTGCAATGGCTGCACCACCCAATATTTCGATTCCGCCATATTTTAAAACTGCCTCATTAATCATCATAATAGCAGGACGCTGGGTTTCTTCTGCTGCTTGGACTACGCCTTTGATAAATTCTAGGTTGTGAATATTAAATGCACCAATAGCGACATTGTCGCCTGCATATTTAAAAATTTCTTTTAAAGTTATTAACATTGGTTACCCCCTAAATTTTTCTTGAATATTATAGAGCTGAGTATTAAAATTTTTCATAGATTCATAGCCCTCTTTATAAATCTGATATATCTCGTCATAAATAGGAACCATTTTTGGATCTGGATGGATAATTATATTTTTGCTAGCAAGCATTTCGGATACCTCTTCTATATCCTTATACATACCGTCACCGATAGCAGCCAGCATTGCTGCACCCTGAGATGTTGCTTCGGCTTCAAAGCACAATTCGATATCTTTGTTGGTAACGCTTGCCTTAATAGTTTGCCAAACTTTGTTATGGGAGCTTCCGCCAACAACGCATAGAGATTCTACATTCACTCCTGCAAGCTTTTCTTCCATATCGACAATCATTCTGGCTTGCATAGAAAGTCCTTCTAGTACGCTTCGAAGCATGTTTTTGGCAGAATGCGTATCGCGAAGCCCAACAAACGAGCCAGAAGCTTTTGGATTCCAATATGGCGCACCAGCACCTCGCATATGCGGATAGAACAGTAAGCCCTTTTCGGCACCCTTTTCGTTTTCTAGCTGTGCCAATATTTGCGCATAACTATACTCATCTTGCTTAATGCCAAAGCATTCAGAAGACGTTAAAATTTCATATGCCCAGTCAAAGCTTCGACCAGAGCAAATAATTCCACCCCAAAGAGCGTATCTATCTTTTTGCAAATATCTGCAAGTGCGTTGACCTTCAAAAGTCATGTTAGGCACGGCATCTTTTTTGGAAATGTAGATAAATGATTCTGCAGTCCCAGAGCTATCCAATATTTTGTCGCCTCTAATCGCACCTGCCGCAATGGATGCGCAAGGATGATCATTTCCACCAACGACAACTTTGGCCCCTGCAGTAATTCCAGTTAATTCAGCAACGGCAGAGCTAATTGTACCGATTGTCGTGCCACTTTGGCATACCCTTGGTAGCATGTCTACAGGCACATCGACCATATCTAATATTTCTCGCGACCACTCATTTGCCACAACATCAAAAGCAAGTGTGCGCGATGCAAATGTATAGTCGGTTACACATTCTCCCGTTAGGCAAAAAAGCATGTAATCTCCCATTTGTAGCCATTTATAAGCATTTTGATAAACTTCAGGCCAGTGTTTTCGTATCCACATGATTTTTGGGAGCGAAAAAATAGGATTTACATCGAGGCCAGTAATTTCATATAGTTTTTCTGCAGTCAGTTTTTCTCTAAGCTCTTCTGCTTCTTTTATACTACGAGTATCGAACCAAGCGATGATGTCACCCAAAACTTTACCATTTTTATCCACACCAACCACTGCTTCTGCAATGCTAGTTACCGATACAGCAGAAATGGGCTGCGCCACTTTGGCAGTAACAGCTTTGCAGAGCTTGCTAATATCGTCCCACATTTCTATAGGATTATAATAGCTATATCCAGAAGCATCGAGGTGCGTTTTGGTGGCAACACGTTCTATTGCAATTAATTTGCCGACTTGGTCATATACTGCGGCTTTCCAATTTGTTGTTCCTACGTCAATAGCCAAATAATATTTCATAGTACCTCCAAAGTTATAAAAGCATTAATAAGCCCCCGCTGTGGCATTTGCGGTCACATAAGGGGAAGCGTAAATTTATTCTGCAGGCGGATAGCAAACAAGTACAATAGTTTCGCCCTCTACTGGCTCTAGTGTTAAGTTTTTGATGCCATGAGGTAAAAATACTCCACGCCCTTGTTCGGCAGTGCAAGCATATTCTCCTGTATTAAATTTACATTGACCTTTAACGGTGATTGCAATTCGATGACCATCAAAATAAGGCACGTCTATAGCTTCGCTAAAAGTATATTTGTCAACCTTAAATCTTTTTGCCTGAGCATAGCTCACAACTTCATCGATTCTAGCTTTGTCAGTCTTAAATAAGTTGGTTTCGCTAAGTGCACATTTAGCAAGCATTTCGTCGTAAGTGTAAGTGTCATAGTGGAACGCATCTAGCAGTTTTTCGAATCCTAGGCCATAATGCATTTCATAGTCAGAGAATGTGCGCTCTGGCAAATAATATTTCTCCACTCTAAATGTGTAGTCACAAGGTTCGTGAACTTCTAAGAATACGCTTCCAGGGCCTAGGCAATGTGGTACACCAGCATCTACAAAATACATTCCGCCCTTGTGAACAGGGATTTTATGCATGCATTCTAACATTGCAGGGATATCTTGCTTATCAAATAGTTCTTTCCACTGTTCTTTAGTAACGCCTTTTTTAAATCCCGCATATAAGCAAGGTTCAGAACCGTTTATGCTACGTGTTTCCACAATATACCAAGCTTCTGCTTTGCCATTAGGAAAGTCGAGGTATTTTTGTGCAAATTCGGTGTCTGGATGACATTGAAGCACGTGACGAACAGTTGTATCGCCAACTCTGGCAGAAACGCGAACGTCTTGTTGATCGGCATATTTGGCACCCAGATATCCTAGGTAGTCTCCTTTGATCAATCTAGAAAGTGTAATTGTTTCGCCATCAGGAAGAATAATCTTGCTTAATCCTTCATCAGAAGCCTTATTTTCATTTGTTACTTCTACTGTTGAAATTAGAAATTCTTCACTAAAATTACCGTCTTGTGGATTTTCTAGTCGTTGCCATTCATCTAAAAGCTTGCCACCTGTATAAGCTCTCTTAACTCGGTTAAGTTCCAGTATATGTGGAATTTTGGTTAAATCGATTTGACTCATAAAATATTAGCAAGGAACATGCGACTCCTCGCTATCCTCTCTTTCTATAGAAATTAATTATTATGGCAATAGAGTTGCTGCCAAGATTAATTTTAACTTAAATTTCCAAAAAAGCCAAGGGGTTGGCGAAATAAAAAAGAGCATGCTAAGCATACTCATTATAATTAATCTACATTTCTTTGGACTTTCATATAAATACCAACACCAACCATACTTAAAATTAATCCCATTACTGCCAATGCAGAAGCAGGACCAAATTGAAACTCCACAAATGAAAGTCTATATATCAAAGTTGCCAACGTCTCTGTTGCACCCAACGGACCGCCTCCGGTAGTCAACCAAATCAACGGAAATAAATTCATAGTCCATATTGCATCGAGGATGCCAACGCTTAATATAACGTTTTTTAATGAGGGCAATGTCATGCTAAAAAACTGCCTAATTTTTCCGGCCCCATCCATCTGCGCTGCCTCATAAATTGAATCAGGAATATTTTGTAGCCCGGCCAAAAAGCTTATCATGCAAGTTGGGTAGCCTCGCCAGGCATTAATGATGAGCAACGATACAACGGCAAGAGTGGGGTTCCCGAGCCAATCAATTATCACCTGTGTTCCGCTAATGCTACTAAGCAAAGAATTGACTACGCCTTGTGGATTAAGCATCAGCTGCCATATTACAGCCACTACTGCAGCAGTAAATAACCAAGGCAAAACATAGATTACACGAAATATGGCTAGTGCTTTGGGATTAATTTTAACATTTAGTTGTACTGCACATAAAATTCCTATTACTGTATGAGCCAGAACACTCACGATGGTAAATAGCAATGTAAAAGAAATCATTGGTACCAGACGAGAGTCAGTTAATACGGTAATATAATTATCAAAGCCAACGTACGTATAATTATCATTGATGATATTGTCGATGAAGCTATATTGAATAACTTTACATACGGGATATAGAATTACAGCGACGAGCAATATAATTGCAGGTGCCAAGAAAAACAAAGGCGTTAATTTAGTTAATAGCTTATGATTTTTCTGTATTTTTTTCATAGGGAGAGCCTCCTATTGATTTAGAGTAGCATTCCAAGTTGTTTGAACACTGGCAAGAGCTTCTTCAACAGACATGCTGCCCTGAATAACAGCAGCGCCAGCCTTAGTTAATGCGACCCAACAAGCGCTAGAATTTGGCATAAGCATTAGCTCTTCTACCATATTGAGATTGTTCAGTGAGTCGAGGGTGATAAGATCTTGCGGAAATTGATCAGTCCAAGTTATTTCAGAATCATATCTGGAAGGCATTTTTAAAAGCGCATCACACAGCTTTTCGTTGTTTTCTTTACTAGTCAAAAATGAAATGAATTTCCAAGCCTCTTCTTTATGTTCCGAAGTACTCGAAATAGCTATATCCCACCCGTGGTGTCGCAGCTCAGGTTGGCCAGTTCCGTCAAATGTTGGAAGAGGCATCAGTCCAAAATCAAGATCAGGGTTTCTGTCAGTAATAGTCATCATATGTAAATCGGGAGAAATCATCATTCCAACATTGCCAACGCTAAATAGCTCCATATTTTGGAACTCACTGCGGCTTGTAGTGCCGGGTAACAAACTTCCGTCATCTAAAAGTTGTTGAAGAAGCGAAAATACTTGATACATCTCTGGAGTTTCAACAGTAAATTTCCCATCAACAAATGTTCTTCCATTAAGCGCATAAAGGAGAGGATATATACTAAGTATAGAGCCATTCGAAGCTTCTTGCTCTGCCAAAGTAAGAGTAAAGCCATACTCATTTTTGGAAGGATCTGTTAATGCCTTGGCTGCAGAAGTGATATCGGCCCATGTCTTAGGAAGCTCAAGGCCAGCATTGGCAAACATTGTGTCATTGTAATATAAATAAAAGGCAGAGGTAGTGACGGGTAGCAAATAAGTATGGCCATCTATTGGTGTAAGAGAAGTTGGCATAAATGCTGATTTGTCAAATGTTGGGTCAGCAGCCATCAAATCATCCAGCGGCGCAATCATGTTTAAATCATAAAATTCGCGAGCCCATGGTGGATTCATTGCTATAACATCTGGGAGAGATTTGGACACTCTAGAAGCGATTGCTTGTGTACGAACTTCTCCAAACGGCAAAGTTACCAGCTTAATTTTTATATCAGGATGGGCAGCTTCAAATTCTGAAATTAATGAAGTTACGGAGTCGCCACCATCTTCGGTCGACCACCATTGCATAAATTCTAATTCAACAACATCGCCGCTTTCAGAATCAGCAGAACACCCGGCCAAAGAAGCCATCATGATTCCAGATAAAATTAGTCTCCAAAATTTTTTCATATTAAATTCCTCCAATTTATCAAATTAACCTTTAATTGCACCTGCACCGATGCCTCCAATAAATTCTTTTTGACCAAATAAATATAGAATAAGCACTGGTACGCTAGCAAGCAATGACATCGTCATAAGCACATTCCAATCATAAGCAGCCTCTCCTTTTAAGAGCGCAATGCCGATAGGGAAAGTCTTCAACGCATCATCTCTAATTAGGGTCATTGTTAATATATACTCATTCCATACAAGAATAAAAGTGTAAATCATAGTAGAAACTATACCCGGTCTCGCAATAGGAACAAGAACGGTCCATAAAGTTCTAAGTTCGCTTGCGCCATCAATGCGTGCCGCCTCATCTAACTCTTTGCTAATGGAATTGAAATATCCAACTAGCATAACAATTGTATAAGGAAGTGCAAATGAAATGAAGGCACTAAGCAAACCGGTTCGTGTATCATATAAATTGTATGCAACCATTAATATAAAAAATGGAATAATTAATATGACCTGAGGAATGGATTGAGTAGAAATTACAAAAGAATTAAACCAATATTTTCCTTTGAAATTATATCTACTAACTGCATATGCAGCCATGATTCCTATAAATGTTGAAATCAATGTAACAACTATTCCATTAAAGTAGCTATTAAAGAAATAGGTCATGATTTTCTTATCGCTTAAAACTTTTATGTATGCTTCCAATGTAAA